>JBCDGX010000019.1:0-20280 GCA_038750805.1 Myxococcota bacterium | reverse complement strand
CCGCCGCTGGCAACCCACTCGCGGGCCTGCGGGCTGAGGCGCGGATGCTCGGTCTTCGCGGCGAGCGGGTAGAAATGCCGCGCGTCCTTGTAGGTCTGCACGAGCGCGACGCGCCCGCGTCCCTCGGCCTGCGGGAGCCCGCGATGCATCGCGTTGATCGCGCCGATGATCAGCGTCCCGGCGCGGCCGAGCACGGGCACGGAGAGCCGCTCGTCCGCGAGGAACATGTCGTACTTGAGGCGCTGCGCCACCTTCGCGCGCTCGTTGAAGCGCACGTTGAGCAGCTTGAGCGGATGGTCCTTCCGCTGCGTCGTCGGGAAGATGCAGAAGGGCCCGTCCTCGAGGCTGACCACGTCCGTCGCGTAGATGAAGGTCTTGTAGGCCGCGAGGATCCCGTCGAGATGGTAGCTCCGGGTCCGCACCACATCCGTGTTGAAGTAGACGTGGCAGGGGCCGGGGATCTGCGTCTCGCCGCCAACGGCGCGCACGAGCTTCAGGAGCTGCTCCGAGCGCATCCACCGGTCGAAGCGCGGCGCGAGACCCGGCACGGCGAGGTCCGGATTGAAGACGTCGATGACGCCCTCGTCGACGCCCTCGCGGGGGAGCACCACGGACTGCGCGTGCACGGCGCGCTCGTCGAACGTCGGGAGCGCGCTGCCATCCTGCAGCACGAGGAAGTCGTCGGTCCGGAGGTTGGCGCCGGGGGTCTCCGTGCGCGCCCGGGCGATTCCCGCACGCACGCTCCCCTCGAAGGCCCCGATGTCCGCCTGGAGCGCGGCGACCTCATCGGCGCCGAGGTACTCGTCGACGATGGCGAAGCCCGTGAGCTGCACGTGCTCGAGCACGTCGTCCCAGGGGAGCTCGCCCTGCGCGTTCGGCTTGAAGCGCACGGCGTTGCCCGTGCGGACGAGGTCCGGGACCGTCGCCGCGGTGATCAGCGTGCAGATCTGCTCGATGAGCAGGAGCGCCATGCCCGACGTGACGCGGCCGCGCTCGAGGCTCGAGCGCGTCGTCGCGCAATACCCCCCGAAATCGTCCGGCAGGAGATCGAGGTCCAGCTTCGCCGGGTTCCCGGGGCGCAGGATGTCCCCCAGCAGGTACTGGAGGATCTCGAGCAGCACTCGTCGCTTTGCTGAGCCAGGAAGTGCCGAAGGCCGTTCGTGGTGTCAAAGGGGTGTTGCACGCCATCCGTCCCGTCTGCGCGAGTGCGCAACGGGCGGGTCGGACGGTTGGAGCCCCTTCTTTAGGCGTGAGGCGTGGAGACGGCGGGAGCCGGGTTCGTCCGGCGCTCAGATGATGTTGAACGTGCAGTCGTTCGCGCAGCCGTCGTCGTTGTTGTCGTTGCCGTCGTCGCACTGCTCGCCGGGCGTCAGGATGCCGTCGCCGCAGACCTCGCCGCAGTTCGAGAGGATGCGGTCGAAGCCGTCGAGGTCGACGCGGAAGTTCGACTCGCAGCCGCGGCGCTCGGCGTGGAAGAGGGCGATCTCGTAGAGCTGCCCGACGACGAGGCCGAGGTCCCGGCTCGTCTCGACGCAGCTGCCGCGGCAGCTCGCCGTGCCGTCCTCCTCGAGGGTGATCGTCGCCTCGAGGCGCGGGTGGAGGCCGCCGAGGTCGAGGGCCAGGGCGCCGCCCACGAAGACCCACACGTCGTCGTCGCCGGCGAAGGTGAAGCTCTCGCCACCGTCGAAGGTGAACCAGTAGCGGACCTCGGAGGTGAAGCCGAAGTTGTTCGTGCGGCCGCAGCCCGGCGCGGAGAGCTCGTCCGCCGTCGCGAACCAGCCGCGGTCGTCCACGGGGAAGAAGCCCCCCGAGGGCCGCGCGAAGGTGAAGGTGCCCGGGCGCACGCGCGACTCGAGGAAGAGGAGCTCACCGGGGAGCTCGATGGCGAGGTCGCCGCCCGCGTACCACTGGCGGAAGAGCTCGGGGCCATGGCTCTGCCAGCGGTTCACGCCGTCGCCCTGGCAGGCCACGGGGTCCGCCATGCCCTTCGTGCACTGCCCCGTGTAGACCGGCAGGCCATCGTCGCCGAGGCGCTCGCCGACCATGCCCTCGGATACGCCGGCCGTGGCGAGCGTGTCCGTGAAGTCGAGGTGCCCGAAGTCCTCGGCGCCGGGCGCCGGGTTCAGGATGAAGTCGCGGAAGACCGCCGGGACGACGAGCGCCTCCCCGAGCTCGTCGGGCTCGTTCTCGCAGGCCCAGCCGGTCTCGACGGCGCACGCGGAGGAGCAGCCGTCGCCGTCCTGGAGGTTGCCGTCGTCGCAGGCCTCCCCGGGGAAGACGAGGCCGTCGCCGCACTCCGAGGGGCAGGGCCCGGCGGCGCAGACCGGCAGCACGACGCAGCCGCCGCAGCCATCGAAGGGGTCGTCGTTGCCGTCGTCGCAGGACTCGCTGCCCTCGGCGATGCCGTCGCCGCACACCGTGAGCCGGCAGGTCCCGAAGCCGTCGCAGACCCAGCCCGGTTCCACCTCGCAGGTCGGCGAACAGCCGTCACCGGCGTCGATGCCGCCGTCGTCGCATTCCTCGCCGAAGTTGCCGCTCCGAGCCCGGATGCCGTCCCCGCACTCGAGGGGGACGCAGGCCAGCCCGGGCACCGGGCACTCCCAGCCTTCCTCGAGCGCACACTCCGCGTCGCAGCCGTCGCCGGCCTCGCCGTTGGCGTCGTCGCAGGCCTCGTCGGGCTCGTTCAGGAGGCCGTTCCCGCAGGGGCTCGGCGGTCCCTCGTCCGGCGCCCCGAGGTCCCCGATGCCGAGGTCCGTGCCCCCATCGAGGTCCGCGCGCGGCGTCTCGGTGCCGCAGCCGATCAGAAGAAGCAGGAACGCAGTTCGCCGAACACCCATGAACGTGGCTACCACGGTTGGGACAGCCCTACGCGACGAATTCGCCGCCGTGCAGCGTGTCGCGGAGCTCGGTCGCCTCGGACGCCAGCGCAGGGAAGGCCTCGCCGACCCGGCGAAAAAAGCCTGGAAAGCCCTGGCGCAACCTCCGGGCCTCGTGCGGCCTTCGCCAGGCCAGCGCCCGCAGCGACTGCAGCAGCCCAATGGCGGCGTCCTGGTCCCTGAGGGCTGCCTCGCTCGCGCGGGCAGCGAACGAGCGTTCGCCGAGGAGAACGAGAGCCATGGCCGCGGACTTCGCGAAGCGCGCGTCGTCCGGATCGCGCGCCCATGCGCGCAGCGCGGCGCGGCCGTCCTCGTCGCAGCCCACCCAGCCGACGGCCTCCACGGCCCAGGCCCGGACGAGCCACCCGTCGCGCGACGCAGCCTGAAGCAGCGCTGGCGCCGCGCGCGGCCCGCCATGCCACTCGAGCGCCTCGCAGAGCGAGCAGCGGGTGATCTCGTCGGCCTCCAGCCAGAGGCGCCGGAGGAGCGCCGGCTCGAGGTCCGCGCGCCCGACGAGCTCGTCCCCGCTGAGCGCCTGGGCGGCCTCGTTGCGAACGCCCGCGTCCGCGTCCTCGAGGCCGCGCAGGAGGCGCCGTCCCACGCGCTCCGCGTCGACGTCGACCCGCCAAGGGAGCGCTGCGAGCGCCGCGCCGCGCACGGTCCCGTCCGCGTGCTCTCCGAGCGCGAGCGCGAGGTCCAGAGCCTCCTCCGAGCGGGGCAGCGAGGCGCCGCTGAGGCCGGCGACCATCGCGCGCTCGTCACGACGCACGATGGCGGCTCGAAGACGCAATAGACTCACGAACCCTCCGCACCCGAGGCCTTGCAGGTTGTTGATCTTCTCCGCCACAGGCGACGTGGACGCCGTGCGGCGCTCGTGTGCGTCCGCGAGCCCGAGGAAACGTGGTGCGTTTTCGAGGCGAGGGGATGGCGCACGAGGGTCGTACGCCGCCGCGGCGGCGTGCCTGCGGAGAAGGTCAACAACCCGCTACAGCAAGCGCCGGAGGAGCGCCTTCCCGAGGCGCGAGAACGGCGGGTAGAGGAGCTTCGGGTCGATGCTCGTCGGCTTCCGGAGGACGCCGCGGCGGTGGGTGAAGGTCTCGAAGCCCCACCTGCCGTGGTAGCTGCCCATGCCGCTCTCGCCGACGCCGCCGAAGGGCAGGTCGGGCACCGCGAGGTGCAGCATGCAGTGGTTCACGACGGCGCCGCCGCTGGTGGTGCCCTCGAGCACGCGCTCCTGCACGTTCGCGTCGCCGGCGAAGACGTAGAGCGCGAGCGGGTGGGGCCGCGCGTTCACGAAGCGGAGCGCCGCCGCGAGGTCCGGCACCGAGAGCACCGGGAGGATGGGGCCGAAGATCTCGTCCTCCATCACCTTCGCGTCCTCGGGGACGCTCTTCAGGATCGTCGGGGCCAGGTAGCGCGTGGCCTCGTCGCCCGTGCCCCCGCAGAGGATCTGCCCCTCGCCGAGGAGGCCCATGAGCCGCGCGTGGTGCCGGGCGTTGACGATGCGTCCGTAGTCCGCGCTCTTCGCGGGGTCGTCGCCGTAGAACTCGCGGACCATGGCGACCATGCGGTGCACGAGGGCGTCGTGGACCCGGTCGTCGACGAGCACGTAATCGGGCGCGACGCAGGTCTGGCCCGCGTTGAAGAACTTGCCCCAGACGATGCGCCGCGCAGCCACGTCGATGTCGGCGCTCCGGTGCACGATCACCGGGCTCTTGCCCCCGAGCTCGAGCGTGACCGGCGTGAGGTGCGCCGCCGCGGCGCGCATGACGATGCGGCCGACGCGCCCGTTGCCCGTGTAGAAGACGTGATCGAAGCGCTCCGCGAGGAGCGCCGTGGTCTCCGGGACGCCCCCCTCGATGACGCGCACGGCCTCGGCGTCGAGGTACTTCGGGAGCCAGCGCGAGAAGAGCGCCGCGGTGTTCGGCGCGACCTCGCTCGGCTTCACGATGGCCGCGTTGCCGCCGGCCAGCGCCGCCACCAGCGGCGCCATGGCGAGCTGGAAGGGGTAGTTCCAGGGCGCGATGATCAGCACGACGCCGAGGGGCTCCCGGCGGATCTCGCTCGAGCCCGGCCGGGCCACGAGGGGGACGGCGACCTTCTCGGGCCGCATCCAGTGCGCGAGGTGCTTCTTCACGTGGGCCACGTCGTTGGCCACGAAGCTGACCTCGGCGCCGTAGGCCTCGATATCGGGCTTGCCGAGGTCCAGGTGGAGCGCGTCGAGGATCTCGGTCTCGCGCTCGGTCAGGAAGCGCGCGATGCCGTCGAGCTGGCGGAGGCGCCAGTCGAGGCTGCGCGTCGCGCCGGTCTCGAAGCGGGCCCGGGCCTGGGCCACGACGCCCGGAATGGCGTCCAGGGGCTCGGTGACGCCGCGGAGCGGCGCGAAGGGGGCGTGGGAGCTCGCGGTCATGGCCTCGGTGTCCTCGGAGGTGGGAGCGGCGCCCACAGCATACGCATGGCGGGGCCGGACGCGCCGGGACGCGAGAAGATCTCGCGCCCGGTGGACCCGTGACTAGCGTCCCCATCCCCGAACCACCGGTCGGTCAATCTTGAAGCCGACGTTGCCGTTCGTTATTCTCTAAGAAACAGACCGGAAAAGATGGCGTGGCCGGTGCATCACAGGAGGCACATCCCGGCGACGCGGTCCCCGCGAGCCAGCGGGCGGTCCCGAGGAGTCCCATCGATGAGCCGTCCGAAGCCCGCGCCCCGCAGTCCCGAGCCGAGCCGAAAGAGCGGTGATTGGCGCCCTAGCCGCGAAGATTGGCGCCCTAGCGAGCGCCCGAGCCCCTGGTGGGCTCACCTCCTGCGCTGGAAGCTCTGAGCCCAAACGCCCGACATCACTGACGAATCGCGACGACTTAGACGGTTGTCGGCGCGTCGGTGGGTCGGTGGGTCGTTGCACGGGTCAGAGCGGCGCCGGCGCATCGACGGGCGGCGGCTCGAGCTGTCGGCTGGCGGCCCAGGCGAGCAGTGTCACCGGGATCGGTGCCAAGAACATCGCGACCAGCCACACCACCTCCGAAAGGACCTTCGCGAGAAGGGTCGCCCGGCTCGCTTGGTCGTCCCCAGCGCCCCCCACGAACGCGGCGACCTCCGCGAACACTGAGATGAGCGAGAGCGCGGAAGGCAGCCAGGCGAACCAAGGTACGACAGCCAAACGCAGAATCCCCTGACGGTGGCGGGGCTCGAGCCCGGAGGTACGCCCCCACCAGGTGCGGACCGCAAACCCGATCGCAGCCGCAACCCAAAGGCCCACGGAGACGAGGCCCACCCCGCGAAGGGTCGTGTAGCGAAGCTGCAGGGCGACGTGCAGCAGGCAGAGGACGGAGGCCACGCCCAAGAACGCCGCGGCGCGCTTCGACGCGCTCACGCCGGCAGAGCCTCCCGCGCCCGCCCGAGCCCCTGCCGGGCCCGCTCGAGGCACGGCCCGACCTCGGCCCAGGCCTCGTCCGTCAGCGCGCTCCAGGCGCGCGCCGCGTTCCGCTCCATGGATGCGAAGTGGCCGATCATCGTGGCGAAGCTCTCGAGGCCGAGCGTGTCGATGAGCGGCGCGCGGAGCTCGAGGAAGTCCGGGACCCTGTCCTCGAGGACGTCATCGAGGGCGGCCTTGAGCGCCTGACGCTTGGCGGCGTCGCTCCCGAGCCCCTCGGCGTCGAGGGGCGCGAGCTTGGTCTCGAGGGTCTCGAGCATGCCCGCGGCGCGGGCGACGACCTCGCCGACGGCCGGCCGCCCCTCGCGGTCGGCTCCGTCCGTCGCGGGCTCCTCGGGCTGGGCCGCGGCGGCGGCGCCACGGGCGAGGAAGGCCCCGAAGATCATCTGGGAGATGCCCAAGAGGAAGGTCGTGCCGACGGCGTCGAACCACGCGCCGACGCGCGCCGCGAGCCCCTCCCCGCCCTCGGGGATGTAGGCCGCCTGGGTCACGGCCACGAGCAGCCCGCTCACGAAGAGCGCGTACGCGACGAGCTTCACGCCCCACCTCCCACGATCTTGATGAGCGTCAGCGTCAGGCTCGTCAGCGCCTCGCCGACGATGAAGCCGGCGCCCACGGGAACGATCCAATCGCCGTAGAAACGCCGGCCCTTCTTGTTCACGAGGATCGTCGAGGCCACGCAGCCGATGCCGTAGCCGAAGGTGATCTCGAAGGGCAGATACATGGCCAGCCCGATGAGCACGCCGAGCCCGCCGATGGGAAAGAGCGAGAGCGCGGCGCCCACGCCGGCCCCCGCGAAGTACTTATCGAGGGGGGCGTCGCCCTGAACGATGCCGTTGACCATGCCCTCGAGGGCGCCGGCCTGCGGCGCCGGGAGCGCCGTCCCCGGACCGAAGCCGTTCGCGCCGCCGGGCCCGCCCTGCCACAGGAGCAGCACCGTGCCGACGGCGATGGCGGGCCCGATCCACGCCACGCCGAACTGTACGAGCTGCTGACGCCGCGGGATGCCGCCGATGAGGTGCCCGGTCTTCAGGTCCTGCATCATGTCGGCGCACTGGTTCGTCGCGACGCAGACCGCGACGCCCAGGGTGATCGCCAGGACGACGTTGTTGCCGCTGATCGCCAAGAAGATGGTCACGGCGATGAGCGCGAGGCCGCTGAGCGGGCTGATGTCCGTCGCGCCGGTGGCCTGCGCGACGATGAGTCCGGCGAGCGCGCGCCAGAGCGTCCCGGCGAGCGCCAGCGCCAGCGCCGTCCCCGGGTCCGTGCCCATGAGCGCGATGACGAGGAGCGCCACGAAGCTCGCCGCGTAGCCGATGCCGAGCACCTTCGGCGAGAGCTCCTCGGCCTCGGTGCCCTGCTTGGCGAGCTTCGCCGCCGAGCGGAGGCCCTGGATGGCCCCCTTGAGCGCCGGGTAGGCGAGCACGACGCTGATGAGCGCGCCGCCGATGAGCACGCCGATGCCCACGGGCCGGAGCATGCCGAAGTACACGCCGGCGAAGAGCTCGCCTCCGCTCGGATCCCCGGGCAGCCAGCCCTGGCCGACGGCGTAGGGACCGACGAGCCACCAGGCGATGACGCCGCCGACGGCGAAGGCGAGGCCGCCGCGCCCCGCGAGGAGCCCGGCGCCGAAGTTGGCCATGGAGAGCGCGAGGCTCGTGCCGACGACGTACACGCCGGCGGCGCCACGGTCCGGGATGTCGAGGAGCGCACCGAGCTGGGCGCCGAGCTCCCAGGTCTCGGGCATCAGGTGGAAGTTCGTCGCCAGCGTGGCGAGCACGGCGATGGCGAAGCCTCCCGCGAGGCGCTTGGCCTTCTCGGCGCCGGCGCCGGGGGTCTTCAGGATCGTCGCGACGGCCACGCCCGAGGGGAAGCGGAGGCGCTCGATCTCGAGCATCTGCTTCCGGAGCGGGATGATCACGACGATGCCCATGAAGGAGCCCGCCATGGCGCTGAAGATCACCGTGGCGGGCTCGAAATCCGCCCCGAGCAAGAGCAGCGCCGGGAAGGTGAAGACCACGCCGCTCGAGGCCGTGTTGATGCCCGACGCGACGGTCTGATTGATGTTGTTCTCGACGATGCTCCCGGCGTCCTTCGAGCCGAGGCGCCGCCCCGCCCCCCGGAGCACGGCGAAGCCGAGAATGGCCGCCACCGTCGAGCCCGGAAGCCCGAAGCCGAGCTTCAGCCCGATGTAGGCGAAGGACATCGTCATGATCGCGCCGAGGAAGACCCCGAGGATCACGGCGGCCGGGGTCACCTCCCGATAGGGACGCGCAGCGTCTGACATGGCGGCCACCCGTACACCGAGCGGGGGCAGTTCGGCAACGTCGAGGCGACGGGGCCACGGCGGTGCGCTAACGCTCACGCCGGTAACCAGGGGCGCGCGGTGGCGCTAAGCCCTGGCCATGCCGCTCCGCGCGCTGCTCTGCTCCGCCCTCTTCCTTCTCCTTGCCTGCGGCGATGACGACGCCCCGGCGACCGACGCCGGCGACGCCGACACCGGGACCGACGGCGACGCTGGCGGGACCGAGGACCTCGGATCCGCCTGCCCGACGCCGGCCTTCCCGGCTCTGACGGCGGTCGACGTCGCCCCCGGCGTGCGCTTCGCTCAGCCGGTCTTCGCGACCACGGCGCCCGGGGACGCGGACGCGATCTACGTCGTGGAGAAGGAGGGCACGATCCGCGTCGTCCGGGACGGCGCCGTGCTCCCGACGCCTTTCCTCGACGTGCGCGGCGAGGTCCTCACGGCGAGCGAGCAGGGCCTCCTGGGGCTGGCCTTCCACCCGGACTACGCGACGAACGGGCGCTTCTTCGTCTTCCTCACGCCGGGCGAGCCGCGACGGAACGTCGTCGCCGAGTACGCCCGGGATCCCGAGAGCCCCTTCCAGGCGCTCCCCGAGGAGGTGGAGCGGCTCGTCGAGGTGGAGGACTCCCAGCCGAACCACAACGGCGGCATGCTCGCCTTCGGCCCCGACGGCTTCCTCTACGTGGGCATCGGCGACGAGGGCGGCGGCGGCGACCGCTTCGGCGAGATCGGCAACGGCCTCGACCGGACGACGCTCTTCGGCACGCTCCTCCGCCTCGACGTGGACGCGGGGCCCAGCTTCGCGGCCGCCGGCAACCCCTTCACGATGCCCGAGGGGTTGCCGCAGATCTGGGCCTACGGGCTCCGGAACCCCTGGCGCTTCAGCTTCGACCGGGAGACCGGGGACCTCTGGATCGGTGACGTCGGCCAGAACGCCTTCGAGGAGATCGACTTCCTTCCGGCGGCGACGCCCGGCGGCTCGAACTTCGGCTGGCGCGCCTACGAGGGCTTCGCGGTCTTCAACGCGGCCAACGTGGACCTCGCCGAGGAGCGCGTGGACCCGGTGCTCGTGTACCCGCACGAGGTGGAGGCCCAGCCCATCGGGCCCGGCGTGTCGATCACCGGCGGCTACGTCTACCGGGGCGAGGCCATCCCGGCCCTCGACGGCGTGTACCTCTACGGCGATTTCCAGTCGAACCAGATCGCCGGCGTGCGCCTCTGCGAGGGCGAGGTGGTGCAGCACGAGCGCCTCCGCGGCCTCGCCCGGGGAGGCGGGTCCGCCGCCGGGCTCACGAGCTTCGGCGAGGACGCCCAGGGCGAGCTACTCCTGATGTACCTCTTCGGCGGTGAGCTTCGCCGCGTCGTCGCGGCCGACTGAGCGTCACCGCGCCTATAGTGGAGGCCATGGCCTCGCTCCTTCCGACGGGCTTCGACGCCGCGGCCACGGCCCGGCGCCGTGAGCTCCTCGCCGCCAGCGCCGGCGGCCGCGCCCTCATCGCCTCGGGCAGGGCGCCGGCGCGGAACTACGCCGGCAACACGCATCCCTTCCGGGCCTCGAGCCATTTCCTCTACCTGGTCGGCGCGCCCCTCGAGGGGGCCGTGCTCTCCATCGGTGAGGGGGACCCGGGCACGCTCTACGCGCCGACGCCGGCCGAGGACGACGCGCTCTGGCACGGCGAGACGCCGGGGCCGGCCGAGCTCGAGGCGAGCCTCGGGCTCCCCGTGCGCCCGCTCGCGGAGCTCGAGCGCGGGGACACGGCGCTTCCGGTCTTCGACCCGGGCACGATGACCCGCCTCGAGACGCTGCTCCGGCGACGCCCGACGCTCGAGCACGTGCGCGACGCGGGCCTCGCCGACGCGCTCATCGCCCTCCGGCTCCGCCACGACGCGCACGCCCGCGCCGAGCTCCGGAGGGCGGCGAAGGCGACGGTCATCGCGCACCTCGCGGGCATGGCGGCGACGCATCCGGGCGTGCCGGAGCACGCGATCCGCGCGGCCATGCTCCACGCCTTCGAGGCCCGGGGCATGACGACGGCCTACGGGCCCATCGTCACCGTGCACGGCGAGGTGCTGCACCAGCGGGCGAGCGAGGGCATCGCCCGGGCGGGTGACCTCCTGCTCGCGGACGTCGGCGCCGAGACGGCGGGCGGCTGGGCCGGCGACGTGACGCGCACCTGGCCGGTGAGCGGGAGCTTCAGCGCGACGCAGCGGGACGTCTATCTCGCGGTGCTCGCGGCCCAGCGCGCCGCCATCGCGAAGGTGGCGCCGGGGGTGCGCTATCGGGACGTGCATCTCGCGGCCTCGCACGCGCTCACGGAGGGGCTCGTCGCGCTCGGCATCCTCGTCGGGGACCCGGAGGAGCTCGTGGCCGATGGCGTGCACGCGCTCTTCTTTCCGCACGGCGTGGGGCACCTCCTCGGCCTCGACGTACACGACATGGAGGACCTCGGGGACCGCGCAGGCTACGCGCCGGGCCGCGAGCGCAGCCGGCAGTTCGGCCTGAGCTACCTCCGCCTCGACCGGGACCTCGAGGCGCACATGGCCGTGACCATCGAGCCGGGCTTCTACCAGGTGCCGGCGATCCTCGAGGACCCGGCGCAGCGCGCCTGGGTGAAGGGGCGCGTCGACTGGGCGCGGCTCGCGGCCTTCGCGGACGTGCGGGGCATCCGCATCGAGGACGACGTGCTCGTCACGGAGACCGGCGCCGAGGTGCTCACGGGCGCGCTGCCCAAGGACCCGGACGCCCTCCCCGTCGGCTGAGCACGGGCGACCTTGACTGATCGCGCGTTCAGTGCACGATGGCCCTCGTGCAGCTCGCGCTCCTCGATGCGCTCCCCTCCGCGGAGCTCGCCTTCGATCGCGCGAAGCGCCTCGAGCTCGGGTCCGGGGCGTGGGTGGATTGGACGCCGGGCTGGCTGCCGGGGCACGGGGCGCTCCTCGCGCGGGTGCTTCGGGCGGCGGCCTGGGAGCGGCATCGGCGGGTGATGTACGAGCGCATGGTGGAGGTGCCGCGGCTCGTGGCGGCCTGCCCGGGCGACGCGCCGCGGGCGCCGCTCCCGGGGCACGCGCGCATCGAGCGACGAGCGCCCCGCGCCGCCGCCGCCGAGGTCGCCGCCGTGCGCGCCCGCCTGCACGAGCTCGCGGACGCGCTCGGAGAGCGCTTCGGGCGGCGCCTCGATCGCATTCAGCTCGCCCACTACCGCGACGGCCAGGACGCCGTGGCGATGCACGCGGACCACGTCGGGGCCCGGCGCCAGGACAGCGTGGTGGCCGTGCTCTCCCTCGGCGCGCCGCGACGCTTCGCGCTCCGGCCCACCCGCGGGGTCGCGGGCCGGCCGCGCACCTTCCACGTCGGCGAAGGCGACCTCCTCGTCATGGGCGGCACCTGCCAGGCCACCTGGGAGCACGGCGTGCCGCGCATGCGCTCGGCCGGGTCGCGCGTCGCCGTGATGTTCCGTGAGGCCTGAGCGCCGTGAGGCTCAGGGCTCGACGGCGTCGGCGACCGGCGCATCGGCCGGGGCCGCGCCTTCCCCGGCGGGCAGCGCCGCGGGCTCGGCCGGGGCCTCGCGCCCGAGGTGGCGACCGAAGCCGTTCATCACCCAGAGATGCACCAGCGCCTGCGTCGCGTTGTAGACGAACCAGGGGAGGCGCGGCGCGAAGTCGTGCACGGCCGCGATCACCGCCGAGCGCTCGAGCACCTCGCGGAACTCGAGATGCCCGGGGCGCTCCGCGGGCGCCTTCGCCAGGGCCCCACCGACGACGGCGAAGTACTGGCGCCCGTCGCCGCTCTCCTCCGGTTCGAGGCGAAGCCGGAGCAGCACGAGGGGAAGGAAGCTCAGCCGGAAGGCCACCTTGAGCCCCTCGATGCGCACGCGGAGGAGCGGCCAGACGAAGCTCGGGAGCCAGCGCATGTACTCCTCGGCGACCCAGCGCGCGCGGCGCCCGCGCGGGAGCGGCAGGCGCTGCACCGAGCGCGCGACGCTGGTCTTCTTGATGACCCCGTCGTCCCGCTTCCGGATGGCGGCGCGGGGGTTCGGCCTGGGGCTGCCGTCCGGCGCGAGGGCGACGCTCATCGCCTCGTCGAAGGGCACGAGTCCCGTCCGGGCGAGGTGCTGCTGGAGCGCGTTGTCCTCGGCGAGCATGTCGTGGCGGAGGCTCTCGACGAGCGGTCCCGTCAGCGCCGAGGAGGCGCCGGTCACCAGCGACACCCAGAGCCGCGAGAGCCGCGGGGTGATCAGCGGGACGCTCACGGTCGGCCGCCGCTGACCGAGGCTCCCGCCGGTGCGGGCGATCATGTCCGCGTAGGTCATCACCTCGGGCCCGCCGAGGTCGAAAGAGCGTCCGCGCGCCGCCGGGTGGTCGAGGCAGGCCTCCACGGCGCGCACGACGTCGGCGATGGCGATGGGCTGGGTCTTCGAGCGCGTCCAGCTCGGAAGGGCCATCACCGGGAGGCGCTTCACGAGCTTCACGAGGAGGTCCGTCGACGAGCCCCCGGGGCCCACGATGAGCCCGGCGCGGAGCGAGGTGACGGGCACGCCGGTGCTGCCCAGGGTCCGCTCCACCTCGTGGCGGCTCTCGAGATGCGTCGAGAGCTTGCCCGGGGGCACGAGCCCGCCGATGTAGACGATCTGTCGAACACCGTGCGCCGCCGCCGCGCGCGCGAAGTTGTCCGCCAGGATGAGGTCGAGGTCCTCGAAGCTCCCCTGCGTGAGCCGCGACGAGGGCAGCATCGAGTGCACGAGGTAGATGGCGACGTCCGCGCCGGCCATCGCCGCCGTCACCGAGCTGAGGGAGAAGAGGTCGCAATGGCGCCACTCCTCGTTCGGCTGGCCCTGGCCGCGCTTCGCCTGGTTCGGCGAGCGCGTGAGCCCGACGATGGCGTGCCGGTCGCGGAGGCGCCTCCGGAGCGCGGTGCCCACGAAGCCCGAGGCGCCCGCCATGGCGATGGTCAGCTTGCCCGGCGGCTCGCTCTCGAAGGGGTCCCCCATGGCCGGTCCCTGGGGCCTCGGACCCCGACCGTCCACGGGCCGGGAATTTCGCTTTCCGCCGCCGGACCCGATACTCCCGCCGCATGGCCGGCGTCGTTCACCACATCGAGCATCCGCTCATCCAGCACAAGCTGACGCTGATGCGGCGTCGCGAGACCTCCACCGGCGCCTTCCGGCGGCTCCTCCAGGAGATCAGCATGCTCCTCGCCTACGAGGTCACGCGGGACCTGCCGCTGACCTACGAGGACATCGAGACGCCGATCACGACCATGAGCGCCCCGAAGGTCGAGGGGAAAAAGGTCGTGGTTATCAGCGTGCTGCGCGCGGGCGACGGGATCCGCGACGGCATGCTGGCGGTGCTGCCCTCGGCCCGGGTCGGCCACATCGGCATGGCCCGGGACCCGAAGACCCTCGAGGCCCACGAGTACTACTTCAAGGTGCCGCGGAACATGGGCGAGCGGGAGGTGATCCTCTGCGACCCCATGCTGGCGACGGGCAACTCGGCCATCGCGGCCACGAGCCGCGTGCTGCAGACCGGCCCCAAGAAGCTGAAGTTCGTCTGCCTCGTCGCGGCGCCCGAAGGCATCGAGGCCTTCCACGCAGCGCACCCGGACGTGCCGATCTACACGCCGGCCATCGACGAGAAGCTCAACGAGAAGGGCTACATCGTCCCGGGCCTGGGCGACGCCGGCGACCGGCTCTTCGGCACCAAGTAGCGGCGGACCCGGGTCCGCGGGGTTGCCTAGGCCGCGCCGCGCGGAAGGCGCGGGGCGGGGAGAGACCGGGCCACGCGCGCCACGAGCTCGCGGGCCCAGCGGTGCCGTGGGTCGTGATGCACGCGCTCGTGCCATACCAGCGGGAGGCGGAGCGGCCGCGCGTCCACGGGGAGCGGCCGAAGCCGAAGCGACCGCCAGCGCCGCACCTGTTCGGCCAGAATCGCCGTCGTCGTGACGACCAGGTCGGTCTCCGCAGCGAGCATGGCCACGACCACCGGCGAGCTCGCCCGGCAGATCACGCGCCGCGAGAGCCCCTGCGCCGCGAGCGCCTCGTCGACCTGTCCGGGGCCGGTCCCGCTGACGGCCATGAGCCCGTGGTCGAGGCTCGCGAAGAGCTCCGCGGTCCAGCGCTTGCGGAGCACGGGATGCCCCTCGCGCATCACGACGACCCACGGATCGTCCAGGACGTGCCGGCGCCTCAGCGCGCCCTCGCCACCACCGAGCACACCGAAGGCGAGGTCGAGGGAGCCCTCCTGGAGCTCGTCGCGCCAGCGCCGCGAGAACGCGCGCAACACGAGATCCACACCCGGCGCCTCCGCGCGAAGGGCGGCCAGGAGCTGGGGGCCGAGCGCCAGGGCCAGGTGGTCCGGGATGGCGAGGCGGAGCGGTTCCCGGGACTCCCCCGGCACGAAGCCCCGGGCCTCGAGGAGGCCCCCGATGTCCCCGAGCACGCGGGCGAGCGGGGCCCGAAGCGCCTCGGCCCGGGGCGTGGGCTCGAGGCCCCTCGGTCCGCGCACCAGGAGCGGATCCCCCAGCAGCGCACGCAGCCGGGAGAGGGCTCGGCTCGCGCCGCTCTGCGTGATCCCGAGTCGCTCCGCCGCGCGCGTCACGTGCCGCTCGCGGAGCAACGCGTCCAGGGCTACCAGGAGGTTGAGGTCCACGCCGGAGAGGGGCGTCGAGGAAGGGGCCGCGTCATGCTCGCCGAGCATCATGCCTATCGCTATCATGCATTGGAGCCATGGCGAAGGCTCGGGCAGGGTTCCCCCATGGCCTTCCCGATCACGCTCCTCTACGCCGGCATCCTCGGCGCCTTCATGGCGCTTCTCTCGATCCGCGTGCCGCTCCGCCGGGGCGCCCTGGACATGCCCGTGGGCGACGGAGGCGACGAGGACCTCGCGACCCGTATCCGCGCCTTCGGCAACTTCACGGAGTACGTGCCGATGGTGCTCGTGCTCATGCTTCTCCTCGAAGCCTCCGGTGCGGCGAGCGGCGCGCTCCACGGGCTCGGCGGGACCCTCGTGGCGGCGCGGGCGGTGCACGCCTTCTGGCTGCGCATGCGTATGCGCCTCAGCCTCCCGGAGAAGCTGGGCCGCGCCGCCGGCGCGATGCTGACCTGGATGGTCGTCGTCGTGAGCAGCGGCTACGCGCTGGCGCTGGCGCTCTGAATCGCCGGAGCGTCAGGCGATCTTCTCGCCCGCACGGCTCGTCGCGCCGCCCTTGGGGACGTGCTTGGCGACCACCTGTGAGGGCATCTCGTCCTCGGGGGTCTCGATGCCGTCGAGGTCGTCGAAGTCCGGGAGGGTCTCGAGGAGGAAGTCGCGGAAGGCCCGCACCTTCGGGGCGAGGTGCCGGGCGCTCGGGTAGACGAGGTGGAGCCCGCCGGAGCGCACGCGCCACCCGGGGAGCACGCGCTGGAGCGTCCCGCGTCGAAGCGGCTCGCGGACGTGGAACGAGGGGAGGAGCGCGATGCCGCCGCCGGCCTCCGCCGCCGACACGAGGAAGCCGAAATCGTCACCGGTCAGCGTGCCGCGGGCTTCGGTCCGGTGCGTCTCGCCCCCGGGGCCCTCGAGCTCCCAGGTCTGGCGCTCGCCGTCGGCGCGGAAGAGGAGCGCGCGATGGGAGGCGATCTCCCGGGGATGCCCCGGGCAGCCGGCCGCGTGGAGGTAGGCCGGGCTCGCGCTGAGCACCGAGTCCGTGCTCGCCAGGCGCCGGGCGACGAGGAGCGAGTCCTTGAGGCTCCCGCCGCGAAGCGCGACGTCGAAGCCCTCGCCGACGAGATCGACGACGCGGTTGGTCAGCACGGCCGAGACGCTGACCTCCGGGTACTGCTCGAGGAAGCGCGCGAGCAGCCCGCCGAGCACGACGTGGCCAAAGTCGACGGGCGCCGTGATGCGCAGGAGCCCTCGGGGGCTCTCGCTGCCCTCCCGGGCCTCGGTGCCGGCCTCACCGAGCGTCTGCAGCGCGCTCGCGATGCGCCCGTGGAAGCGCTCGCCCTCGGGCGTCGGGTGCATGCGCCGCGTGGAGCGCTGGATGAGGCGAACGCCGAGGCGCTCCTCGAGGCGGGCGACGCGGCGGCTCACCGTGGACTTCGGCACGCCGAGCTGAGCCGCGGCGGCGCTGAAGCTTCCGGCCTCCACGACACGCGCGAAGGTCGCCACCTCGTTCAAGTCGAGCTCGTCGGGCATGGCCTCCCTTTCGACCCCTAGCCCAGCCAGGCGTTACGTACCTGTGAGCCTACCCAGGCGTGCAGGTTTCCCGTAGCAACAGACCTACACCCGAACACGCTTCCACGCCCCTTTTCGCCACAGGCCCACGAACACGACGCTCTGGAGCTGGCGGTAGAACACGTTGGCTGCCCAGATCGCGAGGAGCGAGCCACCGAGGAGCGGCCCGATGACCCACACCGCGGGCAGCAAGAGCAGCCACTGGAGCGCCACGGAGACCACCATCACGCGGCGCGTGTCCCCGGCGCCGACGCAGGCGTTCATCAGGACGCTGCCGATGGTGTCCGTCGCGAGAAAGAGGGCCACCAGGCGGAGCGGCCAGCGCGCGAGGGCCAGCGTGCCCGGGTCGTGGAGGAAGACCGAGAGCAGGAGATCCGGCACCAGGATCGCGGGAAGCGCCACGACGCCGACGACGGCCGCAGCGAGGCGCACGACGTCCCAGCCCCAGCGCTCGGCGTCCTCGGCGTCGTCGCGACCGAGGGCCTGCCCGACGAGGCTCGCCGCCGCGAGCCCGAAGCCGAGCCCCGGGAGAATGCCGAGGAGCATGATGTCGATGATCACCTTCGAGGCCGCGGCCTCGGAGGTGCCGACGCGGCCGATGAAGGTGATGAAGAGGGTCATGCCCGCGGCGAAGAAGAACTGCTGCATGCCCGCGGGCACCGCGAGGCGGAGCATGGTGACGAGGGTCTCCCGGTCCGGGAGGCCCCGGAGGAAGCCGCTGCCGCGCGCGTGCACGAAGCCGAGGGCAAAGTAGCTGAGCGTGCCGATCCAGGTCGCGATGGCCGAGGCGACGCCGGCACCGGTAGCGCCGAGGGCCGGCGCGCCGAGGTTCCCGAAGATCAGCACCCAGTTGAGCGCGATGTTCGAGACGTGCATCACGATGAGCGTGCCCATGTAGAGCGTGCTGCGGTCCGTGGCGTTCCAGTAGCCCCGGAAGGAGTAGTTGATGCCCATCGCGGTCATCGCGACGAGGCGCGCCTGCAGGTAGGGCACGCAGGCCGCGACCACCGCCGGGTCGTCGCTCATGAAGGGCACGAAGCGCGGCGCGAGGAAGACGAGGAGCGCGGAGAGGGGCAGCGCGCTCGCGATGGCTAGGACGATGCCGCCGTTGAGGGGGACCGCCGTGGCGTCGTCGCGCCCTTCCCCCACGCGCCGCGCGGCCATGGCCTGCACGCCGGCGCCGAGCCCGAGGATGAAGGCCGTCAGGAGGAAGTTCAGGAAGCCGCCGAGGCCCACGGCGAAGAGCGCCTCGTCCCCGAGCGTCCCGACCATTCCCGTGTCGACGAGGTTCAGGACGTTCTGGCTGATCATCCCGCCGATGATCGGCAGGGCGAGGTGGAGGATCTTCCGCCGCCGCGCGACCGAGCCGACGACCGGAGCCGCGGCGGCGACCATCAACGCGCTCCGGCGAGCGCCAGGAGGCGATCGCGCACGCGAACGAGCCGCCCCTCGGCGGCGAGATCCGCCACGGCGATGCGCACCTCGGCGACCTCGGAGCCGACGCGGATGCGGAGCGCGGCCTCCCGTCCCTCGACGGGCGGATCGAGCGCGCCCCGCGCGGGTGGACGCCAGGCCTCGACCTCGACGAGCAGGGCGACGAGCCCGGCGAGCTCCTCGGCCTCGAGCACGCGCTCGCGGGTGGGCGCGCTCTCCTCCGCCGCGCTGGGCGCGTCGCCGGCGAGGCTCTCCTCGGGGGCCGCACCCTCGCCCGCGGCCTCGAAGAAGTCCGGCCGGTAGAGCCGGTCGACGAGGAGCGCCCCCCCGTCCTGCGTCCGCACGACCAGCTCGCGTCCGCCGACGGGCCCGGGCGGCTCCGTCCAGCGCACCTCGAGATCCGTCGGGGCGGCGCCGGCGTCTCGGGCGTCCTCGAGGGCCGGCCCGACACCGGTCGCGCAGGCCATCAGGCCGATGGAGAGAAGCAGCACGCGGCGCACGGGGCCTTCCTAGCACGGGGCGGCGTGCATGGACGGGCCCCGCGAGGTCATGATGCGCCCCATGGCCGGAACCATGCGAAGCCCGGGCGGGCGCTGGCTCACGGCGGGACTCGCCCTCGCCGCGGCCCTGGCGGGCCTCGCGCCCGGGGCGGCCCAGGAGCTCGACGCGGCCCACACGCGCATCACGGCGCGCTCGGACGTGACGATCAACGTCGAGAGCGGCCCGGGCACGAGCCGCTCGAAGCTCCAGGAGCTCGGCGGGCTGCTGGGCGCGCGCATGCCCGCGACGCGGGCCTGCTACTCGCAGATCATGCGCGAGCGTCCGACGGTCCAGGGCGACCTCCGCCTTCGCGTTTTCCTCGAGCCGGGCGGTGGCCGCGTCGAGATGGGCCGCGACGAGACCGGGGACCGGGAGCTCGTGCGCTGCGTGAAGGAGGTCTTCGAGGCGACGCCCTTCGCCCAGCTCCGTCCGCCGGGCAGCGCCTACGTGCGGCTGGCCTTCCGGAACACGGCGGCGGAGGGGGTCGCGCGCATGGAGGAGCGCGCCGGAGAGCAGGCCGCGGTGCCCGTCACGCGGAACGACGAGGGGCTCCTCGAGACCAGCGGGGGCACGCCGGAAGGCGAGGTGCGCTTCCGCCTGATCGGCGCCGAGGACGCGACCGAGGCGCAGCTTCGCTCGGCGCACGGGACCCTGCGGACCCGCATCGCGCTCCTCCTCGACTGCCGGCGCAAGGCCGGACGACGCCAGTCGCCGGTTGGCGAGGTCGGCCTCCGCATGAGCATCGCCCGGACCGGACGCGCCACGGCGCGAGCGCAGCGCAGCACGGTCGCCGACGATCGCGGCAAGCGCTGCCTCGAGCGTGGGCTCCGCCGCGTGCGCTTCGACCCGGAGGCCCGGGGCACTCTGAGCCTCGTCGTCTCCTTCGCGGAGCGCTCCGAAGGAGCCGGGCGCAGCGATGAGTGAGCCGACGGAGCGCCTCGAGCTCCAGGACCCGCGGCTCTTCACCTTCGAGGCGAGGGTGCGGGACGCGCGCGGAGGCCCGGAGTCGGCGGAGCTCGTGCTCGATCGGAGCGCGTTCTATCCGGAGGGCGGCGGCCAGCTCGCCGACCAAGGTGTGCTCTACGCGCAGGATCGGGAGATCCGCGTGCTCGACGTGCAGCGCGAGGGGCCGGTGGTCGTGCACCGAACGGACGGTCTAATCGCGCCCGGCACCGCCGTCGCGGGCAAGGTCGACCGAGCGCGGCGCCTCGAGCACATGGCGCTCCACACGGGGCAGCACATGCTGAGCCGGGCGTTCCTCGACGTGGCGCGGGCGGAGACGACCTCCGCGCGCCTCGGCGAGGCCGCGGCGACCCTCGACCTGGACCGGCCGCGCATCGCCGAGAGGCTGCTGCACGAGGTGGAGGATCTGGTGAACGACGTCGTCGACGACGACCGCCCCGTGCGCGCGAGCTACCCCACCCCCGAGGCGCTCGAGGGGCTCCGTCTCCGGCGCTCGCCGAAGGTGCGCGAGGGGATCCGGGTGG
>JBCDGX010000018.1:0-20371 GCA_038750805.1 Myxococcota bacterium | reverse complement strand
GCAGCACATCCGCTTCGCCGAGGTGGATCTCGGCCGAGCGCCCCCGCCGCTCGAACCCTACGACCGGCTGACCTCGCGCTTCGGGTTGATGTTCTTCGATGATCCCCCCGAGGCCTTCGCGCGCCTCCGCCGCTGGCTCGCTCCGGGCGGTCGCTTTGCCTTCGCCGTGTGGGGGCCCGTGGCCGACAACGCCTGGGCGACGAGCGTGCGGGACGCCGTGGGGGCGCGGGTGACGCTTCCGGTGCCGATCCCCGGCGCGCCCGGCCCCTTCCGCTACGGCGACGTCGATGCGCTGCTCGCGCTCCTCGGCGACGCCGGCTTCTTCGAGCTCCAGGCGACGGACTGGCGCGGGCCGCTGCCCATGGGCTCCGCGACGACACCGCGCGACGCGGCGCGCTTCGCCCTCCGGGCCTTCGCGGCGATGGCGGGAGCCCTCGCGGAGGCCGGCGACACCGTGCGAGGCGAGGTCGAGCGGGACCTCGCCGATGGCTGGACGACGCACCTCCGTGACGGGCGGGTGCAGCTCGCGGCGCGGGTGCACCTCGTCACCGGGAGCGGCTGAGCGCGTCCCCCGAGCTTCTCCGTCGAATCCTCGGACCACGCGGAGGAAGGAGTGGTATGTGCCGGTCATGTTGCCGTCCTCGCACAGGCGGGCTGCTCGATCGGGCCGCTGCCTGCTCGTCGCGACCCTCGTGCTCGCCGCGCCCCAGGCGCGCGCCCAGTCCGCCGAAAATCCGGCCCCTCCGGTCGTACGCACCACGCTGGCCAACGGGCTGAAGGTCGTCTTCGCGCCCGATCGCCGGAGCCGGCACGTGGCGCTCGCGGTCGCCTACGCCGCGGGCAGCGCCGCGGCCCCGGAGGGTCACGCGGGTCTGCCGCACCTCGTCGAGCACCTGAGCTTTTGGGGCTCGCGGCATCTCGAGCCCTACGGGGCGGTCCGCATGATCGACGAGCTCGGCGGCTCCACGAACGCCCAAACGCGCTCCGAGCACATCGTCTACTTCGCCACCGCGCCGACCTTTGCCCTCGAGCGTCTCCTGTGGCTCGAGGCGGACCGCATGGCCTTTGCGATCGACGCCATCGACGAGGAGTCCCTCGCCATCGAGCGGAGGGTCGTGACGCGTGAGCTCGACGAGCGTGCCGACGACTTCGCCATCGAGCTCTTCCGTTTCCGGCAACGCGCACTCTACGGCGCGGCCCACCCCTTCACGCCCTCGGAGCGCGAGCGTCGCAACGTGGGCGTCGCGACGGCGGACGACGCGCGGTGGTTCTTCCAGCGGACGCATCGGCCGGACAACGCGACGCTCGTGGTCGCCGGGGCCTTCGACGTCGCGGCCGCGCGCACATGGGTCGAGCGTTACTTCGCGCCGATCGTCTCGCCGGCCATCGCGCCGCTCACCACGGAGGCCCCGGCGCCAGCGCTCTGCGGCGAGCACCGAAGCCGCATCGAGCACAACTTCGTGGTCTATCCGAGGGTTCGCGTCGCCTGGGTCGTGCAGCCGGAGGGACCCACGGACGTGCTCTCGCTCCGCCTCGCGGCGCTGGCTCTTCGCCAGCGGCTCGTCGACGGCCTCGTCGCGGCGGGCACGGCCGAGTGGGTGAGGGCCGGTCTCGAGAGCCACGCCACTCACGCGCTCCTCGAGGTCGAGATCCAGCTGACCCGGGACGCCGACGTCGACACTGCCATCGATCAGGTCGATGCGGCGTTCTTCGATCTGAGTGCCGCGCCGCTCGCGCCGCGCGCGTTTCGAAGCCTGGTTGGCGCTCTCGAAGCGGCGCTCGAGGCCGACGCGTCCCCGCTCGACCGCAGCCTCGCGCTCGCCCTGGGGCGGCCCGACCCCCGGGACCTCCTGCGGGAGCTGCCAGAGCTCGGGAGCGAGGACGTGCGCCGTGTCCTCCAGCAGTCGGGTGCCGGGCGGCTGGTGCAGACGGCGGCCAACGCTCCGGGCGTCCGTGGTCTCGTCGAGCGCCGGAGGGCGAACCCGTGCGACTGAGCCCTCTGCTTCTCCTGCCGCTCCTCGCGTGCGCGCAGAGCGCGCCGCTTCCGCCGCCGGTGACGCCGCTTGCGCCCACCGAGGACGCCGCCTTCCGGCGGTCGCCCCCGCCCCTGCCCGAGGGAGCGGGCGAGACCGTGCCCGCTCTGGGGGTCGAGTCGGCACGGCTGGCGAACGGGCTGACGCTCTGGGTCGTCGCGCAGCCGGCGTCGTCGAGCGTCGCCTTCAGCTTCGCGAGTCCGCGGGGAGGCCGGGCCGTGGCGTGCGCGACGGGTGAGCTCGCGGGGCTCTCGGCGCGAGCCGTCGCGGAGGCGGGCATCCTCTGGCGCGAAGGGCGTCCGGTTCCCCCGCCCTCGATCTTTGGTCGGAGTGTCCAAGCCCGGGTCGCCGCCGACTTCGCCCGCTTCGATCTCGACGTGCTGACGCGCGCGGCCGGGCAGGGGTTCGAGGTGCTCGCCCGAACGCTCCGGGCGCCGACCTATGCGGAGGAGGCGCTCGTCGCCGTCCGGCTCGCCGAGCTCAACGCGGAGCAGGCGCGTCTCGGTCGCTCGTCCATTCTCCGGTACGCCGCCGGCAAACGCGCCGTGGGCGAGGACGCCAGCCGCTGGCTCTGGTCGCGCACGGACGCCGTGCGCCGGCCGAGCCGCGACGACATCCGTCGCTGCGCGCGCCGCTTCGTTCGTCCCGAGGGCGCCGCCCTCGTTGCCGTAGGAGCCACTTCGCTCGTCGAGGTCCAGGCCTGGGCGGAGGAGCTCCTAGGTGGTTGGGGCGTGGGGACCGCGCCCCCCGAGGTCTCTCCTCTCGAGGCCTCCTGGTCGTCGGACCTCCGCATCCAGCACGTCGTCCAAGACCTGGGGAGCGCGCAGCTGGTGGCCCTTCAGCCTGCGCCACGTCGACCCTCGGTCGAGGAAGAAGTCCACTTCGCGCTGCTCGCCGAGGTGCTCGCCGGGTCCCTGGTCTCCCGCCTGTCGATGCGGCTCCGGCGCATGGAGGGAGCGACCTACGGGATCCGCCCGGCGATGATCGGGAGCGCGAAGGTCGGCCTGCTCTCCTTCGAGCTGAGTGTGGAGGTGGAGGACGCCACCGACGTGCTGCGGGCCCTGCGTGCGGGCCTCGAGCGCGTCATGGAGGAGCACGTGCGCTCGGACGAGCTGCGCCGTGCCAAGCGCCGGTTGGCCGTGCGCTTCGCCGACCGGGACGAGGCCCCGCGCTCCCTGGCCGCGTGGTTGGGGCATCGCTTCGCGGTGGGCCGGAGCTCCGAGGACATCACTCGCTACGCGGAGGCGCTCGCGGGCGCGTCGGAAGACGACCTGCTCGCCGTGGCGCGCGCAACGCTTCGGCCCGACGCCCTTCACATCGCGGTGGCGGGGCCTCCGGAGCTGGAGCGCCGCCTGCGCTCCCTCGGGCCGGTCGACGTGTTCACGCTCCGCCGCAACTGACCGCTTGGCTCCGCCGCGTCGGCTCAGAGCGTGAGCGGGAAGACGTTGAGGATCGATTGGTTCGACGCGGGGCCCGGCACGAGGCTCCCATCCGGGCGAAGCTCGACGAGGCGCGTGCCCAGCTCACCGTCGATGTCCACGGCGAAGCGGCGCCCGTCGACGGTGAGCGCCCGCGCGATGCCAGACCCGAGCCCTTCGTCCGGGATGAGCGTGAGCGCGTCGGCGTCGAAGCTCGGGAGGAAGCCCCACCGCCAGAACTCGCCGTTGTTCAGCTCGATCCGCGTCAGCGGCGTGTCTGGCAGCGCCTCCGGGTCGAGGACGCGCATGAACGCGCTCTGGTCGCCGACGAAGATGAAGGTGCCGGCGTCGGCGTCACCCGTAGGCACGCGCGGCTCGAACTCGCGGCGGATCGAGAGATCGTCCGCGGAGATCCGGACGACGCAGACGGGTCCGCCCTGGTCGCCCTCCGTGGCCACCTCGAAGGCCGTCGAGAAGACGTCCGTGCCGACGAGCACGTCGCCGTTCGCCGCCACGTGGGGGTGGATGAGGTACGCGCAGAGGTCCGTCGAGAGCACCTCTTCGATGCGGTCGTTCGCCACGTCCACGACGACGATGAGAGAGGTCTGGCTGATGCGATTGGCCGCGGTGTTCGTGAAGCCGATGCTCGCGAAGAAGCGGTCGCCGCTGCGCACGGGCCGGCTCCCGACGAAGGGAAAGAGGTTCGGCCCGGGGATCTCGACCTCCGGGGGGATCTCCAGCGTGTTCGTGACCGTCATGGTCACGGGGTTCCAGTGCAGAAGCGCTCCAGCGAAGGCGTCGAAGAAGTAGGCCTGCTCCGGCCCGGCAAAGAAGAAGACCGTCGAGATGAGGATCCCCGGCGGGGTCAGGATGGTGCCCGCGAGCGCGAGGGTCTCGCCTTCGACGAAGGTGCCGTCACGGCCCACCTCGAAGCGCGTGAGGTTCGGTGACTCGCCGTCGAGCACGAAGACCGCGTTTGGCTCGAAGGGGCTCCCGAAGACGGCGGCGTTGCCGGGGAAAGTCACGGCCTCGCCGAGCTCGAGGGTCCGGGACGCGTCGAGGTCCGGGAGGAGCACGACGGAGGTCACGCGGGCGATGGTGTCGGGCGAGCGGGCAACGACCGCGAGCGCTCGAGCGGAAGGCCGGCGTCCGGGGCGCCCACGTCTTCCACCCCGCCCTCGCCAATGCCGCCGAGGTCCGGCTCCATCGGAGTCGCGTCGTCACCGCAGGCCATGAGGAACGCGAGGACGAGGCCCAGTGCCCGAGGGTCAGCGGCGGTCATACTCGAGCAGGACCTTCAGGAAGTACGCGCGTCCCGGGCGCTGCACGCCGAAGAAGTCGAAGACGCGCGCGTCGGCGATGTTCTGCACATCGAAGGTGCTCCGCACCGTGAACTGCTCCATCCGGTAGGCGTAGGAGACGAAGGCGCCGAAGGTTACCTGACGGTCGACGGTCTGCTTGAACGCGCGGAGGCCCTGGCTCTCCCACCCGCGGAAGAACTCCTCCACGAAGCGAACGTCGCCGCCGAGGCGGAGCGTGCCGTCGCGGGCGAAGGCTTCGTTCCAGTTGAACGCCGCGCTCCCGTTGGCGAAGAGGTAGGGGCGGTTCGGGATGCGGTCGCCCTCGAAGTCGCCGAAGGCGCCCTGGTCCGAGACGTTCCGGTTGTCGACGTAGGTCGTGTTGGCGAGCAGCGAGACCCAGTTCCCCGGCGAGGTCCAGGAGAGGGACGCCTCCACGCCGATGCTCCGTACGCCGAAGACGTTCTGGTAGGTGAAGAACTGGTCGTTGCCCAGGAGGACGATCAGGTCCTGGGAGCGCCGGAGGAAGACGTTGGCCTGACCCTTGAACGCGCCCGCCGGACCATCCCGATGGTCGACGTGGAGCGTGACGTTGAGGTTGTGGCTCCGCTCGGGAACCAGCTCGAGGTTCGACTGGATGAGCCGGCCGTCGCCGAAGACCTCGGTGGGCGTGGGCAGGCGCGCCGCGTACTCATAGGAGGCCTTCAGCCAGAGATAGTCCTCGGCCAGGTTGAGGCGCACGCCGTTGCCGGCGCCGCCGTACTGGTTGCGGCGGTCGAGGGAGCGGAAGACGTTGCCCGGCAGCACCTGCTCCGCGCGCGCGTCGTAGTAGTAGTGCTTGACGAAGATCGTGTTCTCGAGGCGCCCGTTCCAAGGACTCCAGCGGTGGCTGAGGCCCGTGACGATGCGCCCGAGGTCCTGCTGCGCGTCGAGGGGATCGCGGAGGTCCGGCTGGTCGAAGAGCCGGTCCTCGCCGCCGAGGATGTCCAGGCGCGGGGTCGTCGCGATCTCGACTGCGTGCTCGTCGTTGATGGTCCACTCGGAGTGGAGCCGGCTGTAGAAGATCAGGCGGTCCTGGGTCTGAAAGATGGGCTGGCCCTGGATCTCGCCGGGGACCCGGCGCTCGCGGATCGTCTGGCCGAACCAGTCGTAGACCTGGTCGCCTCGGTCATCGAAGACCGCGCGGGACCAGCCGAGGGAGAGGATCACGTCCGTGGAGACGGGCCCCGTGTCTACGTCGTAGCGAAGGACGGCGCCGTAGCCGTGCTCCTGCTGCTCCACCTCCCCGTAGGGGATGGTCATGACCGTGTTGTGCTGCAGGTCCTGCACGGCCCCGGAGGCGAAGACGCTGAGCTGGAGCCGCCGCGCCCAGGGGCGGTCGAAGACGCCGATGTCGAAGGTGCCGTTGTAGCCCCGGTAGTCGTCGTGGAAGCGCCGGACCCGCGCTGGAGAGAGCCGTCCGCGGCTGTCGGGTACCTCGACGTCGATGCGGTAGTCGTTCGCGGTCTGATCGTAGAAGCCGCGGAACCCGACCGTGAGCCCGGTCTCCTCGTCGTAGTAGCGGGCCACGGCGGCGGTGCGGTGCGTCCCGTAGGAGCCGACCTGGTAGCTCACCTGGCCGTAGGTGCGCCGGGCGGCGTCGCCGGTGCGGATGTTGAGGGCGCCGCCGAGCGCGTCCGCACCGAGGCGAATGGGGAGGACGCCGCGATAGATGTCGACGGCCTCGATGGGGCCGACGGGGAGGTTGGCGAGGTTGGTGATGCCGAAGAGCTCGAGCGGTATGTCGTCGATGAAGAAGCGGATCTGCAGGTCCGTGAGCCCGGCGATGGAGATGCGGGAGCGGGAGCCGAGGCCGCCCGAACGCTGGAGCGCGATGCCCTCCTGCCGGGCGAGCACATCGCCGAGGTCCCGAGCGCGGTCTCGCTCGGCGGCGATGTCCACCACGTTCACGGCCTCCGTCGAGCGCTCGAGGATCCCCTCCCGGTCACGGTCCGTGCGCGCCGACGCACTCAGGTAGACGTCGCCGTCGTCGAGGAAATCGTCCTCCGCTTCGGCGGCGGCCGCTTCGTCGGCCGGGGCCTCCGTGGGTGCTGCGGGGTCGGGGCTCGGAGCGTCCGGGTCCGGCGCAGCCGGCACCTCGTTCGGGCTCGGGCCCGTGGGCCCTGCGTCCGGGCCGCTCGGGTCGGGTGCGGCGCTCGCGTCGGGAGGTGCTCCATCCCCATCGGCTGTCGCCGGATCGGCGACCGGCGCGGGGGGCGGTGGGCGGAAGATCCAGCGGTAGAGGACGCGCGCCACGATGGGCTCCCCACCTCGCCGTGCCGGCTCGAAGCGCGAGCGGCGGAGCGCGTCCTGCGCCATGGCGTCGTAGGGGTCGCCGGCGCCCTCGACCACCTCGGCCTCGGTCACCTGGCCCTCGAGGTCGATGGTGATGCGCAGGACGATGGCCACCTCGTCGGTGGCCTCGAGGTCCGGCGGAGGCATGGGCGGCGCCTCCTCGAGGAGCTGCGGAGGCGTCAGCTGAGGCTGCGCGAGCGCCGGCGAGGCCAGGGCGAACGCCGCGACGCACGCGGTGAAGGCGAACCCGCCGCACGGCGGGTGGCGGCGAACGACGACGGGCACGGCCCGATTGGTAGCCGCGGGGGCTGAAAACGCAAATCAAAATCAACTCGACAAGCGCCTGCTCGGGACTACGGTCGCGATATGAACTTGAAAGTCACTTTCATTAGCGCGGTAGCGGTGATTTATCTCACTAGTGGCTGCGGAGACGACGATGGCGGCGCCGGTGATGTGGACGCCGGGGGTGTCGTGGACGCAGGGGGCTCGGACCTTGGAAGCTCGGACGCGGGCCTGGAGGACGCGGGCGTCGAGGATGCGGGAATGGAGGACATGGGTGATCCGCCAGAACCGCTCTATGCCGTGTGCACGCTTCGCTTCACGCCCGAGGGCGCGGTCGGCGCCGTGGCGCTGGTCGAGTCCCTCGACGAGGGCGCCATCGACGTGGCCTCGGCCCTCGAGGTGCCGGGGCTCGGCAGCTGCGCCGGACGCACGGGCGAGATCTTCGTCGGCTCGAGCGAGGCGCCCGTCATCACGCGCTACGCCATCACGGAAGAGGGCGGGTTCGAGGAGACCGGTTCGCTGAGCGTGATGCCTCTCGGCATCACCAACCTCTTCAGCTTCGACGGCTTCCAGATCGTCGCGCCGAACAAGGCCTACTATGTCGACTCGACGACCCTTCAGGTCGCCATCTTCGACCCGACGGCCATGACCCTCGAGGGCGATATCGACCTCGGCGGCGTGGACGACGCCGCCGGTGACTTCGTCTTCTCGAACTTCGGTGGCGTCGTGCGGACGGACGACCGGGTGATCCCCTTCGCGCGGTACACGGACCCGACGACGGAGCGGACGGCGGCGCTGACCACCCTGGCCTTCATCGATACGGACTCGGATGCCGTGGTCTTCGACTCGACGGAGCGCTGCGGCGGCGTCGCGTCCGGTGACGTGCTCGCCAACGGCGACGCCTACTTCGGCAGCAACAACATCACGGCGGCGAACCATCGCCTCGGCCTCGAGGGGGCCTTCGCTCCCTGCCTCGTCCGCGCGCTCGCCGGAGCGGACGCCATCGACGACACCTACCTCTTCGAGCTCAACGGGCTGACCGGCGGTCTCCCGACGGGCGGTCTGGTGACCGGTCCCGGCGACTCGGCCTTCGTGCTCGCGTACGACGAGACGGTCACGCCCATCGGGGAGGAGACCCAGCCGCGGGAGATCCAGGCGGCGCAGGCCTGGCGGCTCTGGTCGATCCCTGAGCTGGGCACCTCGGAGACGGCGACGCGCGTCGACTCCTTCGGCCTGACCTCGGGCGCCAACTTCGCCCTCGACGTCGAGGGCGTCACCTATTTCAGCCGCATCGCGGCGGACTTCAGCGGCGGCGAGCTCGTCCGAGTCAACGCGGACGGCACGGTCGTGGACGCCCTCGACACGGGTGTCATCACGCTGGGTGCGTACCGCGTGCGCTGAACCCCCCCCCCGGGCTGCCTCGGCCTCGGGCGTCGCGTATTCGCGCGTTCGCTCAGGGGACGAAGCGGCTGGGGTCGAGGCGCGCGCGCCACCACGCGCTCCGGGCCCTCGCGAGGAGGCGGTCGGCGCGGTAGGCGACCCGCAGCCCCGGCGTGTCCGCGGGCATGCGCTCGCGCTCGAGGATGCGCAGGACGCAGGCCGGGAGATCCCGGGGCCGCGGCAGCTCGGCGACGACCTCGCGCGCGAGGTACTTCTGGTTGCCCTCGCCCAGCGCGGCGCAGGTGAAGGGGTACTCGCGGCGAAGGCGCGCGAGCATGCCGAAGATGACGTTCCGTCGCTGGACGACCCAGCCGGGCGTCGGCTCGGCGCCCGCGCGGAGCGCGGCGAGCATCCGGCGCTGCGCGGCCTCCAGCTCCTGCTTCGCGGCCGCACTCATGCGCGCCCCTCGAGGCCGCTCTCGAGCGCGCGCAGCGCGGCCGCCACCTCGTCGAAGCCCGGCACGTCGCGATCCCACTCGAGGATGCAGGGCACGGGCCGGAGGGCGCTTACGCGCCGGGCCAGCGCAACGACCTCCGGGCAGGGCGGACGCGAGTGCGTGTCGACGCGCACCCCCGACGCCCACACCTCGTGCCCCGCCACGTGCAGCACCTCCACGGCGTCCATGGGCACCGCCGCGAGCTCGCGCGCGACGTCGCGGCTGAGGTTCTTCGCGCTCACGTAGAGGTTGTTCACGTCGAGCAGGACCCCGCAGCCCGCGCGCTCCACGACCGCCGCCAGAAAATCCGCCTCGCTCATCGCGGCGTCGGGCGAGGGGTCGACGTAGTGGGAGACGTTCTCGACGCAGACCCGAGCGTCAACGCGCGCCTGCAGCGCCCGCACGCGGCCCGCGCAATGCGCCGCCGTGGCCTCCGTGCGCGGCAGGGGGAGCAGGTCGTCGACGGCGACGCCGCCGGTCCCCGAGAACGAGAGGTGGACGCTCAGGGTCGCCGCCTCGAGGGTCCGGGCGAGCGCGGCCACGCCCCCGAGGAGCCCCGCGTTCGGCGGATCCGTCGTGCCGATGTCCACGCACACGCAGTGCACGTGGAAGGTCGCCTCGGGGAAGCGGCGCCGCAGCGCCCGGCCGGCGCCCGGCGCCAGATGCGACTCCGCCAGCACCTCGAGGTGCGCCGGGGGAGCGCGGTCGATGGCCCCGTCCCAGCGGCTCCTCAGCGAGAGGCCGAGGGCGGGCGACGCCGGGCGCGCGATGGTCATGTGACCTAGCGGCTCGGGATGCGGCGGGTGCCGATCACCCGGCCGCCGGCGATGTTCCCGCAGACGCCCTGGGGCACGTACACCCACTCGTTCGGGTCGTTGTCGCGCTCGGCGTGGCCGGCGCAATCATGCCCGTTGGCCCCGCAGTCGTTCTGCCCGGCGCGCGCGATGCCCGCGCACTTCTCGATGACCGACCCGGGGGCGGCCCAGCTCGGCGCGTCCGCGAGCGCGACGCCCGAGGAGATCGCGACGCCGGCGACGGCCGCGAGCCCGCCCGCCGACTTGGCGAGGATCCGGTGGAAGATGGACATGGCTTCTCTCTTTTCTGGCTGGGGGTCCGGCGCACGCGCGCCGAAGCGCCGGCTCCGCGCCGCCCCGAGGGCGGTCGCGCTGCGCTTCACGGGAGCCGACGGAGCCGCTCCGCGATTGGTTCCCGCACCAGAAGGGAGAGAGCGAAGGGGCGGCGCCCCTTCGGCGGCCGATGGCCGCGCTCAGTCGAGACGCGTCGTGTAGCGGCCCTCCGGGAAGCGCTCCCGGTAGAGCTCCGCGCGCGTGTCCGCCGCCGCCGTACGCCCGGCCGTCCGCAGCGCCTGCACCTGGCGGTAGAGCGCCGCTTCGCGGAGGGCACCGGCGCGCTCGGCCGCCTCGCCATAGGCCGCCGCCGCCTCGTCGTGACGGCCGAGGCCGCCGAGCACGCGGCCGAGCGTGAAGGCCGCGTTCTGGGCCTGGCGGCTCCGCGGGGCGACCTCCAGGAGCCGCTCGAGGTAGGGCACGGCCTCCGCCGCATGACCCGCGCGCCGGGCGACGTCGGCCGCGGCCCAGAGGTCCGTCGCGGTCTCCCGCACGTTCCCGAGGTTCGCGTAGGCCTCCTCGAGCTCGCCGGCCTCGGCGAGCGCCCGCCAATCGAGGGTTCGCGCCGGCCGCCGGGTCCGCGCCGGCTCCGCCTTCTCGGGGGCCGCCGCCGCCTCCAGGGGCTCCATCGCCGGCGGGAAGGTGCCCGCCTCGCCTCGCCGCAGCGTGTGGTGGCCGCCGTCCCAGGCCACGCGCACGACGCCCCGGGTCACCGCCACCCGCACGTCGCCCTCGCCCCGGGTCACCTCGAAGGCCGTCCCGAGCACCTCCACCCGCGCCGCGCCCGCCTGCACGGTGAAGCGCCGGTCCCGCCCCGGCGTGACCTCGAAGCGTGCCGCGCCCGCCAGCAGCCCCACCTCGACCGCCCGCGGGGAGTGCCGCTCCACGCGGAGGAGCGCGTCCGCCGAGGCCGGCGTCGCCGTCGAGCCGTCCGCGAAGCGCACCACGCCCTCGGCGTCCACGGCGAAGGGCGCCGGGGTCGGCGTCTCCGTCATGGCCACCGCCGGCGTCTCCACCGGCCGCGTCGTGACGAAGACCGCCGCGAGCGCCGCCGTCAGCGCCACGGCGCTCGCGCCGGCGGCCCGCTGCACGCGGCGGCGGCGCTGCTTGCGGAACATGCCGCGGCGCACGCGCGCGGTCCGCGCGTCGCTCCATTCGAGGGTGCGAAGATGGTTCAGCGCCTCGTCGGCGCGCTCGTCGAAGGCTCGGTTCATGGCTCGAAGGCCTCCCTCAGGGCGGTTTGGGTGGCGGCGATGCGGCGTTTCGCGGTGGCGAGCGAGCAGCCGCTGAGCTCGGCGACGTCCTCGAGCTTGTGTCCCTCGACGAAGCGGAGCTGCCAGCAGAGGCGCTCGTTCACCGGGACGCGCTCGAGCACGTCGTAGATGGCCGCCAGGAGCGTGCGCTGCTCGGGCGTCGCTCCTTCGTCGGCCAGGTATTCGTAGTCGGGCTCGTCCCCCATCCCGAGGAAGCCCTTCGCCCGCATCATGCGGAGGCGCCGGCGCGCCGTGCGCACCGTGACCTTCGCGAGCCAGCGCTTCACCTGCCGGGGGTCGTCCGCGTGCCGGAGCCCCTTATGGGCCGCCAGGAACACGTCCTGGACGACGTCGTCGACGTCCTCGGGCCGGCCGAGGAGCCGGAGCGCCACGGCGCCCACATACGCGGAATAACGATCGAAAAGCGCGCCGAGGTCCGGCGCCTTGCCCGCCGGCGTCTCCGAGCCGTCGCCGCTCCCGTCCCCATCGAAGGGTGACGGCTCCGCCGGTGGGGCGGTGCTGTCGTGCACGAGGCGAAGGCTGGGCGGCCGAGGGCTCACGTTACTCAAATGTCGTCCGTACCCCAAAACGGCTCACGGCATGGAGCACTTCGTCGATGCTCCCGCCGTGGGGGCCCAATCTCATCCCCCTTGAGCCGTTTCCCGACTCCGTGGCCATATGGAAGACACGCGGTGCACCCTTTGGGAGAGAGCCGTCCCCGGCCGCCCCGCACGCGAACCCAGGAGCACGATGACTGCCCGCCCCCTCCCCCTCCTCGTCGTGCTGGCCACGCTTGCGTGCCTGAGCGTCCCCGGCCGCGCCGCCGCCCAGGACGCGGCCCTCGACGCCGAGGTCGCCTACGCCTCCCGCGCCGTGCAGAACCGCCACTACCGCGGAACGCACGAGATCACCCTCTTCGGCGGCATCCTGCCCCTCGACGCCTTCCGGAAGGGCCTGACCCTCGGCGGCGCCTACACCTGGCACATCGATGACCAGTGGGCGTGGGAGGCCATCGGCTACCTCCACTCCTTCGATTTCGCGACGGACCTCGAGGACGACCTCGACGCCCTTGAGATCGAGCCGACGCCCTTCGCCGTCGTGCAGGACGTCATCACCACGAACTTCATGTGGAAGCCCATCTACCTGAAGGGCGCGGTGGCGAACCGGCGCATCGTCTTCGGAGAGATCGGGCTGCTCGTCGGCGGAGGCCTCGGCTTCTTCAGCGACGACTCGCGGCGGCCCATGGTCAACTACGGTGGGCTGCTCCGCTTCTATCTCGCCCGGGCCCTCTCGCTGCGCGTCGACGTGCGTCACATGATGTTCTTCGACGACACCTCGAACGAGCTCGACCTTCAGCACGAGCTCTGGACGGCCATCGGCCTGGCGGCCGAGCTGGGATGAGTCGGACGCGAACGACACCGGGGCGCCTCGGCGCTCCGGCCCTCGCGCTCTGCGCGGCGCTCGCCGGCTGCGGCGGTGCGGCCGCGTACATCGAGCAGCCCGACGCGGCCTTCGCGCAGGCCGTCGAGGCGAGCCTCGAGGAGTCCTGGGAGACGGCCCTCGGCGCGTCCCTCGCCTACCTCTCGACGGCGAGCGAAGAGGACGAGCGCTACGACCGGGCGCTGATGATCGCGGCCCGCGCCTTCGAGGCGAAGGACCTGCGCTACGCCGCGGCGCTCTACTACCTCGACGTCGCCGAGGCCCGGCGGAACGTGGAGCTCATGGACGAGGCCATCGAGGGCCTCGCCCGGCTCACCACGAGCGGCCCCGTCGACGAGGACCTGGTGCTCGCGGGCTACATCGCCGCCGCCGACATCTCCGAGATGCGGCCGGAGATCGACGCCTTCGTTCTCTACCACCGGGGCCTCGACAACCTCCGGAAGGGCGAGAGGGCCTGGGCCCAGCGCGCGTTCCGGCGCATCGACGACGAGAGCCCCTTCCGCGCCCGCGCGGAGCTGGCCCTCGCCGCCGACGTGCTGGCCGAAGGCGAGCTCGCGCCGGCCCGGGAGGCCATCGAGCGCCTCCTCGAGGAGGAGGACGCGCTCCCCCGGGACGTCCGCATCGACGCCCGCCTCGCCGCCGCGCGCATCGCCATGGACGAGGAGCGCTGGGGCGACGCCGTGAGTGCCTACGAGGCGCTTCAGGACCTGGCGCCGGAGCGGCCCGGGCTGCTCCTCGAGATGGCCTGGGCGCACTACTACCGCGGCGCCTACCGGCGCTCGCTGGGTCTGCTGCTGGCGCTCGATGCGCCGGTTTACGGCTCGCTCATCGCACCGGAGCGCTACCTCCTCGAGGCCTACAACCTCCGCCGCCTCTGCCAGCTCGAGCCGGCGCGTACGGCGGCGGCGCGGCTTCAGGCGCGGCACGCGGAGGAGCTTCGCGATCTCCGGGCCGGGACGCTGCCCATCGACTCGCCGCGGCTTCGGCGAGCGGCGGCGCGCCGCCCGGACGTGCGGGCCCTGACGGAGCTCGCCGTGCGGACCCGCCAGGAGGCCGCGGAGGCCGAGCGCCTCGCGCGGCGCTGGGCGGAGCCGGGCGAGAAGCTCGTCGCGCTCTACGCGGCGACGACGACGGTGGTCGAGTCCCAGCTCCGGCGCCGCGTGGACGCCGAGGCGCGGAACCTCGCCCGCGAGCTCATCGACGCGGATGACGGCGTCCGCCTCATCCTGCACGAGCTCAGCGTGCAGCTCCTCCGGGGCCGGCGGCGCCCGCCGGGCCCGGACCCGCGCCTGACCATCGAAGGCAGCGTCAGCCCCGGCGAGGTCCGCTACACCTTCCAGGGCGAGTTCTGGACCGACGAGATCGACGATCTCGAGGTCGTCATCCCGGACCGGTGCTTGGAGTGAGGGTGCCGCGCATGACGACGAAGCGCCTCGCCGTGGTCCTGATCGCCGCGCTCGCGTCCGCCTGCGGCGCGGGCCCGCAGGTCACGACGGATACGACCTACGTGCAGATCCTCCGGGTCCGCATCACCAAGGCGCGGAACGCCATCGAGGAGACGCGTGGCACCATCGCCCGCTCCGGCGGCGCGCCCTACCTCCCCGAGCTCTACGTGCGCCTCGCCGAGCTGCTCAGCGAGGAGGCCTCGTACCACTACCGCGTCGCCCAGGAGCGCCAGCAGGGCTCCGAGGTGCTCGAGGTCCCGCAGGTGAAGCTCCTCAAGGAGCAGGCCATCGCGATCTACGGGCGCGTGCTCCGCGACTACCCGGACACGCCGCTCAGGGCGCGCGTGCTCTTCAACACCGCGCAGGAGTACCGGGAGCTCGGCGACTTCGAACAGATGATCGCCACGCTCCGCACGCTCGTCGACGCCGGCGAGAGCCGTTTCCTCGGCCAGGCGCTCTTGCTCCTCGGCGATTACCACTTCGACCAGAACGAGCTCGACGAGGCGCGACGCCGCTACGAGCGCGTGCTCCAGACCTCGGGGCCGCAGCTCGGGGCGCTGGCCCGCTACAAGCTCGCCTGGGTCGCCGTGAACCAGGACGATTGCGAGCGCGCGCTCCGCTCCTTCGAGCGCGCCATCGAGCTCGGCAACGCCGCCGCCGAGCGCGCCGAGGCCCGGGCCGCCGCCGCCGAGGCCCAGGCCGAGCTCGAAGAAGCCGTCGCCGAGGGCTCCGAGGCCGTGGCCGCCGTCGAGGCCGAGCGCGCGGCCGAGGGATCGCTCATCAGCGAGGCCTACGAGGCGAGCCTGGACGACGACGTGGACCTTGCGACGCTCGGCGGCGATTACGCCATCGACGTCCGGCGCTCGTCCATCCGGGACCTCGCCTATTGCTACACGGCCGAGCGGAACCCCGAGCGGGCCGTGCCCTACCTCCGGCGCCTCGCCCACGACCGCGCGAGCTACGCGGCGGGGCTGAGCCGCATGGCGCGGCGCCTCGGCGTGGTCGACTCGGCGAACGGAGTGCTCCGCGTGCTCCGCGAGCTCCTCCGCTTCGGCGTGGTCGACGAGGAGCGCCTCGACGACGCGCGGCAGATGCACACGGCGCTCCGCTCGCAGAACCTCTACACGAACATCGGGCGCGACCTCGGGCTGATGCTCCGCGTGCTCCGCACCTACCAGGCGCGCCTCGCCGTGGGCCTCGAGCAGCGGGAGACGCTGACGAACGAGTTCGAGGAGTACGCGCGCGACCTTCTGACCCGCGCCCAGGCGCGCATCCCGGAGGTCAGCGAGCGGCGCCGGCGCCTCTTCGCCGCGCGCGTGACCGACGGTTATTCGATCTACCTCGACACCTTCCCCGAAGGCGACGCGACCACGAGCATGATGCTCAACGCGGCGGACAGCGCCGTGGCCGCCGGGCGCCAGGTGGAGGCGGCCGAGTACTCGCTTCGGGCCTCGGACCGCCTCGCGGAGGGCGACGCCGAGCGCCGGGACGCGCTCTACGACGCCGTCGTGCGCTTCCAGGAGGTGCTCGAGACGAGCGACGCCGGCGACCTCTCGGGCCGCGCGCTCGCCCGGAGCGGGCTCCGCCGCGCCGCCACGGAGCTCCTCCGCTACGAGCTCGAGCCGGACGTCTCCCGGCGCGTGAAGTTCGGCATCGCGCTGAGCTACTTCGATTCGGGGAGCTACCTCGAGGCCATCGATCTGCTCACGGCCGTGGCCTACGAGTACCCGCGCACGGAGGAGGGCGACTCGGCCATCCGCCTGGTGCTCGACTCGCACGCCACGCTGAACGAGTTCGAGGCCCTCGCCGCGGCGGGTCGCGCCTTCGGCGACGACGAGGGACCCGCGACGGCGGCGCTGCGGGCCGAGATTCAGCCGGTGATCGCGTCGGCGGAGCAGGCGCTCCTCGACGAGGTCAGCCTCGAGGCCTCGGGCGAGGAGGGTGGCGATCTGACGCCGCTCGTCGCCTTCGCGGAACGCAACGAAGGCTCCGAGCTGGGCGAGCGCGCGCTCCTCAACGCCTTCATCGCCGCGCGGGCCCAGGGCGAGTCGGAGACGCTCTACGCGCTCGGCGAGCAGTTCGCCGACCAGTACCCGGACAGCGAGCAGCTCCCGGGCATGCTCTCGACGCTCGGGCAGATCGCCGTGGGGCGCTTCGAGGTCGCGCAGGCCATCGACTTCCTCCGGCAGGCGGCGGGCGCCGGGCATCCCCAGGCGCCGCAGCTCCTCGTCATCGTCGGTGGGCTCCAGGAGCAGCTCGCGGACGCCGAGGGCGCCGCGGCGACCTACGTGCAGGCCATCCAGTCGGCGGACACGCCGACGGCGCAGGCCGAGCCCCTCGGGAAGCTGGCGACGCTCCTCGAGCGCCAGGGCGATTGGTCCCGCCTCGAGCAGCGCCTCGGGCCCTACGTGGGCGGCGGCGACATCGAGGTGCTCGTGCGCGTCGCCCTCGCGAAGCTCGCGGGGGGCCGCGGCCAGGAGGCCGAGATGGACTTCCAGACGGTCATCGGGGCCGGCGCCGCGGCGTCGACGGGGGCGCTCGCGCGGGCGCATTTCGGGACCGCCGAGGTGCTCCGCGAGTCCTTCGAGAGCTACCCGGCGCTCGACGACGCCTACCTCGTCGAGGAGTACGTGACCATCGTCGACGTCATCCAGCAGTCCTACCTTCAGGCCGTTCGCCAGCAGGACCCGGACTACTCGCCGATGGCGCTGCTTCGCCTCGCGAGCATGCAGCGCGCGGCGGCAGCCAAGGTCGGCGCGTTCCGGCCCGGCGGCGACGTGGACGCGGCCACCCGGGACGCGCTCGCGTCGGCCCTCGGCCAGCGTCAGGAGGCCATGGAGGCCACCGCCGAGGAGGCCCTCGAGGTGTGCGCGCGCCAGGCCTGGAACGCGCGGAGCTTCAGCCCGGCGGCGCGGGCCTGCCTCGAGGGGGACATCCCCCGCGGGGCGCTCCCGACCTTCGACGTGCCGGCGTCCTCGGACGAGCTGGCGCCGGAGGTGGCGCCGGAGCTTCGCGAGCGCCTCGCGCGGAACCCCGAGGACGTCGAGGCCCTCCGCGGGCTCGCCGAGGCCTTCCTCCGCGAGGGCGCGCCGGGTCACGCGCGGGTCGTGCTGACGGCGGCCGCCGAGCGCGGCGGCGGCGCCACGGAGGCGAACCTCCTCGGGCTCGCGCATCACGAGCTCGGCGACGAGGCGGCGGCGCTGAAGGCCTTCGCCTACGCGGCGGCCGAAGGCCTCGAGGCCGGGAGGCAGAACCTGTCGACGGTGCTCGCGGAGCTGGGGCTCCCCGGGGCGGCGGACGAGGCCCTCGAGACCTTCCCCGAGGGACGGCCCGGCGGCCGGGAGATCGGGGGTGGCCAATGAGGCTCGTCGCCAAGGCGCTCGCGTGCGTGACGCTCGTCGCGTGCGGTGGGCAGTCGGTCGAGCTCCTCGACCCGCGGGACGCGTCGCTCCCCATCGAGACGCGGCAATGGCTCGCGGCGACGGAGGATGGTGTGGTCGCGGCGCGGGCCCGGCGGGACGGCGCGGCCGCGGAGCTCGCGCAGCTGAAGGTCTGGGGCGAGCGCACCGAGGACGAGGTCAGCGAGCCCGGGCTCGAGGACGCCGTCGAGGTGCTCGTCGAGGCGCGGCTCGAGCTGGCGGAGGCCGAGCTCGAGCTCGCCGAGCGGGACGTGGCCTTCGCCGAGGCGAAGATGAGGCTCGCCCACGCCGAGCGCGCGGTGCACCACGACCTCGCGGTGTACGACCTCGAGCCGCTCCGGGCGCGCGTCGAGGGGCTCCGTGAGGACGTGAGCGAGGCGCGCGGCGAGGTGGTCGGGCTCCGCTCGGGGCTTCGGGACGCGACGAGCGATTTCTGGGCGACCTACCGCAACCACGCGGAGGACGGCGGCGACACGCGCCAGTTCTGGATCGGCGACGTCGAGCCCATCGCCATCGACCCGAACGCCGGCCAGGAGGCCGAGCCCGAGGACGGAGAGGGCGAGGGCGAAAGCGACGGGGACGGCGACGACGACCTCGAAGGGGACGACCGCGCCGACGACTTCAGCGACGACGCCTGAGCCCGCCCCGCGAGCTGCCCCGGCGTCGATGCGCGCGGCGCTCAGCGCCCTTCGACGAGGGCGGCGCGCACGCCCGTGGTGGCGCTCGGCCAGGTGCTGCCGCGCGTCGCCACAGCGTGCCCCTGCACCGCGTCCACCCCGAGACCCCGCACGACCCGAAGCGTGCGCGCGTCGTCCACGCCGAGCGCGACGGTCGTGAGCGCGAGGGCCCGCGCCGCCGCGACCATGGCGGCGGCGAGGCTCGGACCCTTCGCGGCGTGCTCGCTGACGCGTCGAGGCGCGATCTTCACCGCGCGGAGGGGGAGCGCGTGGAGCTGGTCGAGGGAGGTGCCCGAGTCCCCGAAGCGGTCGAGCACGAGGCCGAGGCCGAGCTCCGTGAGGCGCCCGAGGGCTTCCCGAGAGGGCGCGAGCTCGGTCCCGAAGAGAGCGCTCGGCAGCTCGAGCTCGAGGCGCCCCGGGTGCACGCCATGGGTCGCGAGCAACGAGGCCACGCGCTCGGCGAAGTCCGGGGAGCGCAGGAGCCGCGCGCCGACGTCCACGGCGACGATGGCCTCTTCGCTGGCGGCCGCGGCGAGGGCCCGGTCGAGGTGCCAGAGCCCCAGCTCCGCGCCCCAGCCGTTCTGCTCGAGGGTGGCGAGGAGCGAGGGGTCGCTCGCGTCGTGAAGGTGGCGCCAGGCGAGGATGGCCTCGACGGCGCGCGGCGCCCGCCCCTCGAGGTCACCCTCGGGCGCGAAGAGCAGGTGGAAGTCCTCGCGGCCGGGAATCGCCAGACGGAGCGACTCCCGGAGCTCGACCTCGCGCTCCATGCGCGCCTGCATCTCGCCGACGAAGAAGCGGAAGCCGTCGCGGCCCTCTTCCTTGACGCGGTACATCGCGAGGTCCGCCTTGCGGAGGAGCCCGTCGACCTCGTCGCCGTCCTCGGCGACGGCGATGCCCACGCTGCCGCGGGTGACGATCTCCTGCGGGCCGAGGTCCACGGGGCGCGCGAGGGCGTCGCGGACGCGCTCGGCGACGGTGGTGGCGAGGCGGGTGACGTCGTCGCCCTCGAGCACGATGGCGAACTCGTCGCCGCCGAGGCGGGCGACGAGGTCCTCGTCGCGGACGGCGCCCCGGAGGCGCACGGCGATGGCCTTGAGCAGCGTGTCGCCGGCCTCGTGGCCGAGCGTATCGTTCACCTGCTTGAAGCGATCGAGGTCGAGGACGGCGAGGGCGACGCCGCCGCCCGCCCGCCGCTGACGCGCGATGGCTGCCGTGGCGTGCTCGCGGAGGAGCACGCGGTTGGCGAGCCCCGTCAGGGCGTCGTGATGGGCCATGCGGAGGAGCCCGGCCTCCGCCCGCTTTCGCTCGATGCCGAAGGCGAGGGAGCGCGCGAGGCCCCGCGCCTCGACGTAGCCCTTCACGAGCACGTCCTGGGCGCCGGCGGCGACGGCCTCGAGCGCGACGGCCTCGTCGTCGTCGCTGGTCATGGCGATGACGGGCACGTCCGGCGTCGAGGCGCGCATGCGCTCGATGGCGTCGAGGCCCTCCGCGTCCGGGAGGGCGAGGTCGAGGAGGATGGCGTCCGGGGCCTCGGACTCGACGGCGAGGAGGCCGGCCTCGAGGGAGTCCGCGAAGACCAGGGGGAAGGTGCCTGGGGCCCGGCGGAGCAGGGCCTCGACGATGGCTCGGTCGTCGGCCTCGTCGTCGACGAGGAGCACGCGGGTGACGCCGGGCTGCTCGCTCAGGCGCCGCTCGGCGAGGCGCCGGTCGCGTCCGCGGAGCGCCTCCTCGAGGCGCGGGACGAGCTCTGCGGGGCGCCAGGGCTTCCG
>JBCDGX010000017.1:0-20372 GCA_038750805.1 Myxococcota bacterium | reverse complement strand
TCGTGCACCCGAGCGAGGAAGGGCTCGCCTTCGTCTTCCTCGCGACGCGCGCCTCCCCCTTCGCGTCGGCGGAGGCCCAGCGCTTCGTCGCCGGCCTGGACGCAGCCATCGCCGCGGCCCGGGAGAGCGCGCCGGGGCTCGAGGTCGCGCAATCGAGCGTGCATCGCTTCGCCGTCCTCGCCGAGGCCCGGGCCCGCGCGGACGCCACGCGGGTCAGCGTCGTGGGGACGCTGGCGATGCTCGCGTTCCTGCTGACGCTCTTCCATCGCTCGCCGCGGCTCCTGCTCCTGGCGCCCATGCCGCTCGTGCTCGGCGTGGGCGTGGCGCTCGTCGCCGGCGCGGCGCTCGGGCCCGTTCACGGGCTCACGCTCGCCATGGTCGCGACGCTCGTCGGCGTGACCCTCGATTACGTGGTGCACGCGCTCAGCCATCACGTGCTCCGCCCCGAGGACGCGGGCGCACACCCCTTCGCGAGCGTCCGAGCGGGCATCGCCGTGGGCGGCGCGACGACGCTGGCCGGGCTCGTCGGCCTCGGCTTCACGGGCTTCCCCGCGCTCCGCGAGATGGCGACGCTCACGGCGACGGGCGTGGCGGCGGCGCTCCTCGCGACGCTCGTCCTCCTCCCGCATCTGATCGGCACGAAGGCGCCCACGCCCACGGCGGCCCATCGCGCCCTCGAGCGCGGGGCGAGCGCGCTCCTCGGCACGCTCCGCCGCCGCACGGCCATGGCGGGCGCCCTGGCCCTCGCCCTCGCCTCCGTGCTGCTCAGCGGTCTCGGGGAGGCGCGCTTCGTCGACGACCTCCGCGCGCTCAGCCCCCTCGACCCCGCGCTCCTCGCGGAGGACGAGCGCGTCCGTGGCCTCGTGGGGCGCGTCGACACGGGCCGCCTCGCCATCGCCCGGGGCGCGACGCTCGAAGAAGCCCTCGAGGCCAACGACGCCCTCGCGCTCGTGCTCGACGAGGCGCGTCGGGACGCGCTCCTCGAGGGCTTCGGCTCGCTCCACGGCCTCCTCTGGGCGCCCTCGCTCCAGCGCGCGAACCTCGCGGCGCTCGAGGGCGGCGACACCTGGGCCCGCTTCGTGGCGGCCTTCGAGGCCGAGGGCTTTCGTCCCGAGGCCTTCGCCGAGCTCCGGACGGCCCTCGAGGCGCCGCCTCCCCCGCTCGAGCTCGCACAGCTCCTCGAGTCGCCGCTCGCGCCCCTCGTCGCGCCCTTCGTGCTCGACGGCCCGGACGGCGGTGAGCCCGGCGTCGTGCTCGGCACCTTCCTCCGCGGCGTGAGGGACGCGAACGCGCTCTCGGCGCGGCTCGGCGCACTGCCCGGCGTGACCTGGCTCGACCAGGGTGCGGCGATGACCCGGGGCTACGAGCGCTTCCGCGTGCGCACCCTCGAGCTCGTCGGTCTCGGCCTCGTCGGCGTCGTCCTCCTCCTGCTCGCGCGCTCCCGCGGGCGCCCGCGGCGGGCGCTGGCGGCGGTCCTCCCCGCGCTCCTCGCCGGTGGCGCGGCCCTCGGGACGCTGGCCTGGGCGGGCGCGGCCCTCACGCTCTTCCACGTCGTGAGCCTCCTGCTCGTGCTGAGCATGGGCGTCGACTACGGCGTCTTCATGGTCGAGGCCGAGGGCGACGACGCCGTGGGCGTGACCCTCGTCAGCCTGGTCATCGCGGCGGTGTCGACGGCGCTGAGCTTCGGCGCGCTCGCCCTCTCGACGCAGCCGGCGCTAGCGGCGATCGGCCAGACCACGGGGCTCGGCGTGGCCTTCAGCCTCGTGCTCGCCACGACGCTCACGCCCTTGCTCGTCGGCCGAGCGCGTTGACCGAGCCTGCGATCAGGCGGGCGGCGGCTCCGCCGCGTGCACCACGCTGATCGTCCCCTCGGCGATGGCCTCGCCGCCGCGCTCGATGCGCCCGACGAACTGCGCGATGGGGCCCTGGCTGAAGGACTCCTCGGCGAACACCCGAAGCTCGTCGCCCACGGCGAGCTCGGGAACGGCGAAGCGGAGCCTGCGCGCGCCCACCAGGAAGCCTTGCGTCGCGCCCCCGCCCTGGCGCCGGGCGTGAAAGACGAGGAGCGCCGCCGCGGCCTGCGCGATGAGCTCGATGACGACCAGCGAGCTCACGCCCTCACGCTCGGGCGCGCGGAGGATGTGGTCCTCGCCGATGGACGCGGTGCATTCGATGCGCGGTCCGTCCACCTCCACGATGCCGCCGATGAGCCGCATTGGCGGCGCGTGGGGCATGCCCTCGAGGACCCAGTCGAGCTCCGGGTCGCGCCGCGCCGGCTCGGCCACGCGCTGCTTAGCCGTTCGCGTCGCCGGAGGCGGCGATGGTGGCGGGGTCCGGCGGACCGTCGAGCTGCGGCTCGGGGAGGCCCTGGCGGGCGGCCTCGAGCTCGTTCTCGACGAAGGTCACGAGCTCGGCGACGGTGCGCACCTCGCGGGCTTTGGCCGGGTCCGGGCGCCGACCGGTCACCTCCCGGAGCTGCACGAACATGTCGACCGCGTCGATGCTGTCGAGCCCGAGCGCCTCGTAGAGCTCGGCGTCCGGGGTGATCTCCTCGGCCTCGAGCTCGAATGAGTCGACCATGATCTCCCGAATGTGACTGAAGATTTCGTCTTTGGTCATGGAGATCGGGAACTATGTCCGGGCCAGGCCTCGGTGCAAGAGCGAAAGGCCTCAGCCGGCCTGAGCGGCGCGCATCGCGCCCGAGGGGAGCCCCGCCCGCTGCATGAGCTCCGCAAGGCTGGCGTCCTGCTTCGGGAAGCGCCCGAGGGCGCGCTCCAGATCGCGCGCCAAGGGGTCGAGCTGCTGCACGCGCTCCCGCCGGGGCAGCCCCTCGGCCGCCACGCGCTCGGCCGAGATGGGGAGCCCCCAGCGCGCGAGCCCCACGCGCCGCGCGAGCTCCGGCGCCCCCGCGGGCCCGACGCCCTGGAGCGCGAGGAGCACCAGCTCCGCGAGCAGCCCCTCGGTGGGCGCGAGGTCCGCCCGTACGCGGACGAGCGTCTCCTCGGCGGTGCGCTCCTTCAGCAGCTCGAGGTGCTGGTCGGCGAGCACCGAAGGGAACATCGGGAGCGGCGTGAAGCGGCGGCCCGGAGAGAGCTCGTGGGTCTTCAGCTCGGCCCAGGCCTCGAAGAGCGCCTGCGCCCGCTCGTTCAGCCGGTCGTAGCGCTTCCCCACGTCGCCGAAGGCCTCGAGGCGCTCCACGGGCAGGTCGAAGGCGCGGCGGAAGAAGAGCGGCGCCATGAAGGACCAGTAGACGTAATAATCCCACCAGAGCTTCGCGCCGAAGACGTCGGCCTCGCCGAGGATGTGGCCGTTGCCGGCGAGCGTGCGCACGAGCTGGTCGGCCCAGGTCCGGTAGAGGTCGTCGAAGAGCGCGACGCGGCGCGGGTCCGGCGCGCCCCGCTCGCCGTCCTCGCGGATCAGCGCGATGGTCATCGAGTTCGAGAGCGCGATGAAGTCCGAGCCCGGGCTGTAGAGCGGGTCGACGAAGAGCCCGGCCTCGCCCACGCACGCCCAGCGCGCGTCCGAGAAGCATCGCGCCGAGCCGTAGCTGTAGTTCTCGAGGCGCTTGAAGTCGGCGAAGGCCTCGCCCTCGAGGCGCGCGGCGAGCGCCGGCTCGTGCGCCGCGAGCCAGGCCCGCGCCGCGGCCTCGTCCCCGAAGCTCGGCGGCGCGTGGTGATCGGCGTCGGCGACGATCCCGACGGAGGTGAAGCCCGTCGAGAGCGGGATCAGCCAGACCCAATAGCCCGGCCCCGTGAGGTGCACGGTGGAGAGCCAGCGCGAGTCGTCGTGGTCCCGGCCGTGCCAGCGCGCGTCCTCGCCGTCGACGAGCTGACCCACCTTCACGCGCCCCGCGACGCGGAACCAGGCGGCGTTCTGCGTGTTCCCGTTGGGCCGCACGAGCCCGAGCTGACGCTGGAGAAGGCGCCGGCGTCCGGTGGCGTCGACGACCCAGCGAGCCTTCAGGGCGACGGCGTCCGCGCCCGCGTCCTGGCCGCGGCGCGAGGGGGCGACGTGCACGACGTGGTCGTCGTCGGTCTCGGAGAGCGCCACCTCGCGAACGACCCAGCCCTCCCGGAGATCCACGCCGGCCTCGACCATGCGGGCCCGGAGGTCGTTCTCGAGCTTGCCGCGGTCCATCTGGTAGCTCGGGACGATGGGCTTCTCGCTCGGCCCGAGCTCGGTCCGCTCGCTCACGCCGCGCCGGTCCCGGGGGCCCGTGAAGAAGCGGAGGCCGTTCTTCGGGAGATGCTCGGCGTCGAGGTACGCCCGAAGACCGAGCACCTCGGCGAGGTAATGCGTCCCGATCTCGACGCTCGACTCGCCCACCTTGTGGCACGCCTCGGGGAGCGGCCGCGTCGTCGGCTCCACCACGGTCACGCGGCAGTCCGGGAGCTCCCGCCGGAGCTGGAGGGCCATGCAGGCGCCCGCGAGGCCCCCGCCACAGATCAGCACGTCGCTTCGTCCGGCCTCGAACGTCATGGCTAGCCTGGGATTAGCATACGTCGGCGGGGTCTCGCCCCTTCGCGTTCTGTCCCCGGGAGGGGAGTCACGGCCCGCATATCTGCTAGGGTCCAGCCCCTCGGGCGGCGTCGCCGTCCGCTCTCAGCAGAACGCGAATGAAGAACGTCGACGTTGCCATCATCGGCGGCGGCCTCGCCGGGAGCCTCCTCGCGAGGCAGCTGCGCCGCCAGAGCCCCCACCTTTCCGTGGCCCTCTTCGAACGCGACCGGGAGCGGAGCTTCAAGGTCGGCGAGAGCACGGTCGAGATTGCGACGAGCTACCTGACCCGGCGCCTCGGGCTCTCGACCTACCTCTACCACCACCACCTGCCAAAGAACGGCCTCCGCTTCTTCTTCGACGACGCCGCGAAGCAGACGCCCCTCGAGGAGATGAGCGAGATCGGCCTCGCCGGGCTCCCCACCTACCCGAGCTTCCAGCTCGACCGGGCGCGCCTCGAAGCGGACCTGCTCGAGATGAACGCCGAGGACGGCGTGGACGTGCACGTCGGGGCGCGGGTCACGGGCCTCACGCTCGCCCCCGCGGAGGCGAGCGCCGGCACCACTCCGAAGCACACCTTCCAGGTGCGCGAGGACGACGCGGACAGCGCCTGGAGCGCGCGCTGGGTGGTCGACGCGAGCGGGCGTGGGGGCGTGCTCGGCCGGCAGCTCGAGCTCCGCGTGCCGGAGCGCGGGCATCGCGTCGCGGCGGCCTGGGGGCGCTTCGAAGGCGTCCGGGACATGGACGATTGGGCGGCGCCCGAGTGGCTCGCGCGGGCGCGGCACACGACGCGGGCGCTCTCGACCAACCACTTCTGCTACGCGGGCTATTGGATCTGGTTCATCCCGCTCCGCGGGGGTGTGACGAGCGTGGGCATCGTCGCCGACGCCGCGCAGTGGAACCGCGCATGCCACGAGCCCGAGGGCTTCCAGGAGAAGCTCCGGGAGCATCGCGCGGTGGCGGACCTCCTCGAGGAGGCCGGTCTGGTCGACCACGGCGCCTTCGCCCAGCTCGCCTTCCGGACGCGGCGCTTCTTCGGGGACGCGCGCTGGGCCGTCGTGGGGGACGCGGCGGCCTTCGTGGACCCGTTCTACAGCCCGGGCTCGGACTTCATCGCGCTCGAGAACGACATGGTCGCGGACCTCATCGCGCGGGAGACCGCCGGCGAGGCGATGGGCGAGCGCACGGAGGCCTACGACGCCTTCCTCAAGCTCCGCTTCGACGCCGCCATGCTCCTCTACGAGGGCCTCTACGAGACCTTCGGCAGCTACGAGATCATGCGCGCCAAGGTCTTCTTCGACTGCGCCTGCTACTACAACCTCTGGTTCGACACCTACGCGCGGGACGAGCACCTCGACCTCCGCAAGGTGCGGGGCACGCTCCGGCGCCAGCGCCCGGTGCTCACGGCCATGCGGAACATGGCCCAGGCCTTCACGGACGCCTCGCGCTCGCTGACGACCCACGGCCATTACCACCGCCAGAACCGCGGCATCGGCCTCCACGACGGGCAAGACGCCTTCGGGCCCATCGCCGACGTGGGCGCCAAGCGGCGCCGGCCCATCGTCGACCGGCGCTCGGAAGAGGTCTTCAACCGCACCCTCGAGCTGCTCACGCAGGCCGTCCGCGGCGAGGACGCGCCCTACGTGCCGCGGCCCATGTGGGAGATGGCCGACGAGGGCGTGGCCTTCCTCAACGGCGTCGGCGCGCACTGATGAGCGAACGCCGCGTCGTCATCACGGGCATGGGCGCCGTCACGCCCATCGGCCACACGGTGAGCGAGTCCTTCGACGCCCTCCTCGCGGGGCGCTCGGGCGTGCGCTTCATGCCCGAGTGGGCCTTCATGGAGGACCTCCAGTGCCGCCTCGGGGCGAACGTGGAGGACCTCGACCTGAAGGCGCTCTATCACCGGCGCGTCCGGCGAACGATGGGCCGGGTCGCCCTCCTCGCGCTCCGCGCCTCGGACGAGGCCATCGCCCAGGCGGGGCTCACCGAAGAGCACCTCCGGAGCGGCCGCGTCGGCCTGACCTACGGCTCGACGAGCGGGTCCAGCAGCGAGCTCGAGGAGTTCAGCAAGCCGCTGATGATCAACGACTCGATGCGCGGGCTGAAGTCCTACGCCTACCTCCGCATCATGGCGCATACCTGCGCGGCGAACCTCGCCTCGCACTACGGCATCCGCGGCCGCGTGCAGCCGACCTGTTCGGCCTGCACCTCGGGCTCGCAGGCCTTCGGCCACGCCTTCGAGCTCATCCAGAGCGGCGTGGCGGACGCGATGATCGCCGGCGGCGCCGAGGAGATGCACTACACGACGGCGGTCACCTTCGATCTCCTCATGGCGACGACGGTGACGAAGAACGAGCGCCCGGACGAGGCACCGCGGCCCTTCGATGCCGCCCGGGACGGTCTCGTGGTCGGCGAGGGGGCGGCCACGGTGGTGCTCGAGGAGCGCGAGCACGCCCTTCGCCGGGGCGCACCGATCCTCGCCGAGGTGCTCTCCTACGCCTGCACCTGCGACGGCGGCCACCTCACGCAGCCGGACCCGGAGGGCATGGGCTCGGTGATGCGCCTCGCCCTCGACCAGGCGGGCCTCGCGCCGGCGGACGTCGGCTACGTGAACGCGCACGCGACGGGCACGCTCATCGGCGACCAGGCCGAGGCGCAGGCGACGCTCGCGACCTTCGAGCGGCCCGTGCCGATCTCGTCCCTCAAGGGCCACGTCGGGCACACGCTCGGCGCCTGCGGGACCCTCGAGGCCATCTGGACCGTCGAGATGATGCGCGCGGGCAAGCTCGTCGGGACCCGGAACCTCGCGGAGGTGCACCCGGCCTGCGCGGGCCTCGGCCATCTCCAGGAGCCCTTCCGGGAGGCGCGCGTGGACGTGGCCATGTCGAACAACTTCGCCTTCGGCGGCATCAACACGTCGATCGTGCTCGGCGCGCCCGAGCGCTGAGGGAGCGGGAACCCCGATGCCGCGCGCGCTGCGCATCCTGCTCACCTTCGCGAGCTTCGGGATGTTCTTCGGCGCGGGGCTGGGCCTCGTGGTCGGCGTGCTGCCGATCCTCTTCCTCGCGAGCGCCCTCGATCCGCAGCGCCATCGCGCGCGCTTCACCCGGGCGCTGGGCCGGCTCTACCCGGCCTTTCTCTTTTGGATGCGCCTCGTGGGGCTCATCGACTACCGGCTTCCGGAGCTCCCGCCGGACGTGCCCCGGGACCGGCCCTACCTGCTCGTCGCGAACCACCCGACGCTCATCGACGTGCTCTTCTGCCTCGCGGCGTTCCCGGGGATCACGAGCCTCGTGAAGGCGGCCCATTACCGCTCGCGCTGGCTCTTCGGGGTCCTGCTTCGCTCGACGCTCTACGTGCCCGGCGCCGGGGCCGAGGGCGACGAGGGGCACGACGGCGAGCACCCTCCCGTCGTCGAGCGCATGGTGCGGCAGCTCGAGGCCGGTCACTCGCTGGTCGCGTTTCCCGAGGGCACGCGCGCGCCGCCGCATCGGCTCACGCGCTTTCGGCGCGGCGCCTTCGAGGCGGCCGTGCGCGCGCGCGTGCCCATCGCCTGCCTCTACATCGGCGTCGACCATCCGGCGCTCACGAAGGGGCGCTTCTTGCCCTCGCGGCGCCTCCACTTCCGCTTCGATTGGCTGCCGACGGTGGATTGCGCGGCGCTCCCGGAGCCGAGCAGCCGCGTGGTCCGCAACGAGGTCTTCGCGCGCTACCGGGCGCAGCACGAGGCCTACCTCGCGTCGCTCCCTTCGTCCGAGGAGGCAGCGCCCGCGAGCGGATGAGCGGCGACGTTCCGGATGCGGAGCGTGTAGCCGAACCAGCCGTTCACGAGCGTCGCTTCGGCCGGCGGGGCCCAGGTCTCGCCGGGGACCATCGCGCCCGGCGCGAGGCCTCCCGCGTAGCTCACCTCGAGGATGCCCGCGGGCTGCCCGTCGACGCGCTCGAAGCGCCGGCTCGTGAGCCGTCCGTCGGCCCAGGTCTCGCGCACGTGCTCGCCGCTCACGACGCGCTCGGCGGCGGGGGCGACGGCCGGCCGCAGCCAGGCGCGTTGCACGTCGTGGAGCATGTAGCGGGCCGGAAAGGGGAGGCGCACGGGGGCGTGCAGCGCGACCTCGACGTCGGTTCGGCGCTGCGTGAGCGTGAGCGCCGGCCGCGACGCCGGCCCGAGCACGAGGAGCACGAGCTCGTCACCGCGCTTCTGGACGACGCCCCGGAAGGTGTTCGTGCCCTCCGCGTGCGTGACCTCGACCTCCTGCTCGAGCACCCAATCGCCCGGGAGCGCCGCCGGCGCGACGAGCTCCGTCGGGTAGCCCGGCCCGGCCTCGGGAGGCGTGGGCGCCGGCTCCGGGGCGCCCGCGCAGCCCATCGCCAGCGCCGCGAAGACAGCTAGAGTGCGCCCATGGCGCTCGAAGGACGCTTTCGCATCGACGCTCCGACCACGGCGACCGCCGACGCGGCCGTCGTGCCCGTTGGGGTGCCCCGGGACCTCCGCTACCTCGACGGCCATTTCCCCGGGAACCCCATCGTGCCGGGCGTCGCCCAGCTGATCCTCGTCGAGGGCGCCGCGCGCCGGGCCTTCCCGGACCTCGGCGCGACGCAGGGCATCGGCCGGTTGAAGTTCCGCGCGCGCATCGACCCGGGCGACGAGGTCGAGGTGGCCCTCGAGCGCCGGACGGCGGACGTGCGCTTCACGATCCGGCGCGGCGAGACCGAGTGCACCAAGGGCGTGCTGCTGGTGGCCCCGAAGGACGAGTGAGGCGCGGCGCGAGAAGAGCACGAAGCAGCTCTACACCCGGCGGCGCCTCCGTTCATCCGCGGACCACGCGGCGCGGCGTCCGCCTACGGTTCACGCGAGCTCCTCCCGTAGCTGCGCCTTGATGCGCTCGTAGCGCTTCCGGAGCCGCGCCGCCTCGGTCGCGACCGCCTCGTCCGGCGCGTCCTCCGGGCCGAGGATGCGCGCGATCTCCTTCCAGCTCATGCGGTCGCGAATGCGCAGGGTGACGATCGACCGGTCCTCCTCCGGAAGGGCCGCCGTGCGCTCGCGGAGACGATCGCGCGCGGCCGTACGCCGCCACTCGGCCGTGACCGTCCGCGTCCAGCGGGCCACGAGCGCCGACTCCTCCGCGGTGCCCAGCTGCGCCTCGCGGTGCCTCGCGCTCCGATGTGCGCGGCCGAGGGTGTGGCGCGCCAGCCGAAAGGCCCAGGTGCGTAGGCTGCTCCGCCACTCGAAGCGCGGGAGCGCGCGGAAGATCTGGATGCATAGCTCCTGATAGGCGTCCTCCGCCCTCGCCTCGTCCCGGAGCGTCGCGCGGAGGAAGCGGAAGAGCTCGTAGCCGTAGAGCTCGAGGGTCTGCGAGGTGGCCCCGGCGACGTCCTCGCGGCCGAGGGCCTCCCGCACCGCGCTCTCGCGCACCGCACGCGCCGTGGCCGCCTCGGACATCGCGCGACTATACGCGGCGCGAGGCGCTGCATGAGATGCTCGCGGGATGGGGCCCGAGCACCCGGACCTCGACGCTTCCTTCGACGGGGAGGGCGCCGACTCCATCGAGCAGGCTCTGGCCGAGACCGCTTCGGTGCCCCGGCGGAGCTTCGAGGCGATGCGCCAGGGAGCGCGCATCCTGGACCGGTACGTTCTCGAGGGACGGCTCGGCCAGGGCGGCATGGGAGAGGTGTGGGCCGCACGCGACTCACGGGGTGAAAGGCCCGTCGCGCTCAAGCTGCTCTCCCTGGAGACCCCCGAGGCCCGGGCGCGCTTCGCCGCCGAGGCCGCGCACTCCATGGCCCTCCGGAGTCCGCGGACGGTCCGCGTTCTCGATCACGGCAGCCACGACGGCCGCCCGGTGATCGTCATGGAGCGCGTCGAGGGGCGCTCGCTCGGGCCGCTGCTTCGCGACGACGGCCCGCTCCCATGGTGGCGCGCCGCCCAGGTCGCGGCCCAGGTGCTCGAAGCGCTCGTCGAGGCCCACGAGCACCCCCTGCGCATCGTCCATCGCGACATCAAACCCGACAACGTGATGCTCGGGCCCGACGACGCCGTGACGGTGCTCGACTTCGGCATCGCCCGGGCCCTCGAGGGCGAACGCTCGACGCTGACGCGCACCGGGCACATCGTGGGCTCGCCCGTCGCCATGGCCCCCGAGCAATGGGAGCGGCGCGCGGTGACGCCGCAAACGGACCTCTACGCGCTCGGCTGCACGGTCCACGAGATGCTCTCCGGGTCGCCGCCCTTTCACGCGCCGGACCTGGCGAAGCTCGGCTATCTGCACGTGCACGAAGCCGCCCCCACGCTCGACGCCGAGCTCGCGCCGGCGACCCTTCGCCGCTGGAACGCGCGGCTGCTCGCGAAGCACGCCCGCGAGCGACCCGCGAGCGCCCGCGAGGCCCTGGGCGAGCTCCGGCGGATCCTCGATCCCCCGGAGCGTCTCCCGGTCGCGCTCGGCGCTCTACCCGAGCGCCCCTACCTCCACCTTCGCGCCTTCGGTGCCGCCGCCGCGCCCCTCTTCTTCGGACGTGAGCGCCTCGTGCACGCGCTCCACCAAACCGTCGTCGGGGACGAGCGGGCTCCCCTCACCTTGGTCTTCGGCCCCACGGGCGTCGGCAAGTCCTCCGTGCTGGAGGCCGGCCTCGGCCCCGCGCTCGCGGCCACGCATCGGGTCCGCAGCGTCCGGCGGGACGCGACGCTCGGCCTGGCCGGCACGTTGCGCCACGCGCTGGGCGTCAACGCGATCGCGGAGCCTTGGCGGGCGTTGGAGCGCGAGGGGCCTCTCGTCGTGATGCTCGACCAGGCGGAGGAAGGCCTGATCGACGGTGAAGGAGAGCTCGACGAGCTGGTGGAGGGGCTCGTGACGCTCTTCGGGGAGACGCATTCGCCGCCGCGGGGCGGCCTGGTGCTCGGTTTCCGGAAGGAGTGGCTCGCCGAGATCGAGACGGCGCTTCGGCGCGTCGCCCTGCCCTTTCGCAAGGTCGCCGTGCCCCCGCTCGGGCGCTTCGAGCTCATCGACGCCGTCGAGGGCGCCAGCCGGGTGCCGCGCCTCGCCGCCCACTACCGCTTCGCGCTCGAGGACGGCCTCGCGGACCGTGTCGTCGCCACGCTCCTCGCGGACCATCGCGCGACCGTGGCCCCCACGCTCCAGGTCCTGATGACCAAGCTCTGGGACGCGGCGACGCCGGGAGAGGACGGCCATCGCTTGCTGACCTCGGCGTCCTTCGAGCGCCTCGCCGAGGCCGGCATCCTCCTCGAGGACTTCCTCGACGAGACGCTCGCGAGCCTCGAGCGGTGGCAGCCGGGGGCCAGCGCCTCGGGCCTCGCGCTCGACCTCCTCGCCCGCCACACGACGCTGGCGGGGACCGCGCAGACCCTCCCCCGCGCGCGCCTCGAGGCCCTCTACGCTGCGCGTGCGCCCGAGGTGGGGCGTCTCGCCGCTCGCTGCGTCGACCTCTACCTCCTCGAAGGCTCCGAGGGCGAGGGCACCCGGCTGGCGCACGACACGCTCGCGCCCCTGGTGCGCACGCGCTTCGAGCGATCGGACCGCCCCGGTCAGCGGGCCCTGCGGGTCCTCGAGAGCCGCGCGGCGGAGTGGGGGCACGGCACGCCGGTTCCTCTGGACACGCATGACCTCGCGACGGTCAAGGAGGGACTCCCGGGGACCCGGGCCCCGACCGCGATCGAGACCGAGGTGCTCGCGGCGAGCGAGGCCGCCGCGCTGCGCCGCGCCCGGGCTCGACGCCGGCTCATGGCGCTCGGGGCGCTTCTGCTCGGTCTGATCGTCGCCAGCGCGGCCTTCGCCTGGACGGAGCGCCAGCGCGCCCTCGCGGCCCAGGTCGCCGAGCGCGACGCCCGCGACCAGGAGCAGGCGGCCCTTCACCGGTCGCGAACCGAGAACCTCGTCGCGGCGGTCGAACGGGCACGGGAGGAGGACCGGAGCCGAGCCGCGCTGCTCGCGCTCGAAGCGCTTCGACGGCACGACGAGGTACCCGTCGGCGCGGAGGTCCTCGCGGAGATCGGCATGCGGGTCCGGCAAGCCCAAGGCCCCGACCAGCTGCCCGTCGAGGTGCGAGGCTTCGAGGACAACGTCATGACCGTGGCCGCGGCGCCCGATGGTGAGCGCTTCGCCGCCGCCGGGGGACGGGCCATCGCCATCGTCGGCCTCGGGGGCGCGCGCGAGCGGACGCTCGAAGGGCACGACGCACCCGTCTCCGGCCTCTGCTGGGGACCGAACGGGCTCACCTCCGTCGACGTCGCCGGTCACCTGCGACGCTGGGCGCCCTCCGCGGAGGCGCCCCTCCTCGCGCATGCGGAGCTGCCGGGCCACGTGATCGACCTGGCCTGCGACGCGGACCATGGGGTGGCGGCCGCGGGAGCGACGGCCGTCCACATCGTCGACGCGCGAAGCCTCGCGGTGGAGAGCGTGCCGCTCCAGGCCTCGAGCGTCCGCTTCGCGGCCGATGGCCGCCTCTTCGTCGCGGGCGGCGCGGAGGTCTCGGTGCTCACGCGCTCGGGCGCGCGCTGGGAGGTGCGCCGCCTCGCGACCTGGCCCGGAGAAGCGCTGAGCGAGCTCGACGTGCTCGCCGACGGCTCGGAGATCCTGGTCGGCTCCCGCACAGGCGCCATCGGGGTCATCGATGTGGCGTCCTCGCCGACGCTCGTCCGTCCGCTCCCCTCGCTCACCGCGCGGGTCACGGCCCTCGCCTACGTGGACGGCGGCGCGCGGGCCGTCGCCAGCGCCCCCGCGGCCGATGCCGCGATGCGCATCTACGACCTGCGGCACGGCGCCCCGCCGCGGCGCTTCGACATCGGCTCCCACGCCGAAGACATCGTCACGGACCCCGCCGGCCGCTTCTTCGTCGTCGCCGAGCAACGCGACATGGTGCAGATCTTCGACCGCGCGCACCGCGACGCCGACCGCCTCGAAGGACAAGCCGGGCTCGTACGCCTCGCCGTCGACGCCGCCGGCGAGCGCGTGCTCTCGCACGCGCCGAACCACGTCTTCCGGCTCTGGCGGCCCGGCTCTCCGGACCCACCGCTGCGCCTGCGCCTCGAGGGGCTCCCGCCGAACATCGCGGACGCCGTGCCCGCGTCGATCCGGAGCTTCGCGGAGGGCTTCGTCGCGAGCCTCGGGGCGCGGGATTGGGAGGCCGTCGCGGCGCGCGTCGACACGAACTCCGCGGGGGAGGTGGGCCTCCGGGAGATGAAGGGGCGCTTTGCGGCCCTCGCGGGCCGGCCTTCGCTCTCCCTCGCGAGCCTCACGGCGTCACCCGACGGGACGCTCGCCGTGCTCGGCGTCGCGTCGGAGGGCGAGCGCCACCAGCAGGTGGCGCTCGGACTCTCACCGGCGAGGCCGCCGCGCCTCCGCGCGCTCACCGTGAGCGACCTGCCCGTCCTCACGCTGGACGCCGCCTTCGGGCCCGACGGGCGCCGGGTCGCCATCGCGACGACGCGGGGCGTCTTCGTCTGGGACCTCGACCACCCCGAGGGGCCCCTCGCTGCGCTCGAGAGCGGCCGCCTCGGCGCTCCCCGAGCTCTCGCCTTCGACCCCCGCGACCCCGCGGGCGAACGCATCGCGGTCGTGACCGAGTCCGGCGGGCTGGCGCTTTGGGAAGGTCCCCGGGGCGTGCGCCCCGCGCCCGTGTTCGTTCGCGCTGGGGCCGTGGCCGGCCGTCCCTGGGGCCTTCGCTTCACGGCGGACGGCGAGCGCCTCGTGATCGCCGGGACCGATGGTGTGCTCGTCTTTGCCGGTCCGGACGACGCGAGCCCGCGGCGCCTCTCCGGTGCGCCGACGACGGCCTTGGCGGTGTCGCGCGACGACCAGGTGGCCGTCGCAGGGCCCGACGCCTCCGTCGAGGTGTGGGACCTCCGCCGCCCCGGGGCCCCGCCGCGCGCGCTCCGGGGACATCGCGGCGACGTGCGCGGGCTCGGCTTCTCGCCGGACGGGCGGCGCCTGGCGAGCGCGAGCCCGCGAGGGGGGGCGGTGCTGGTCTGGGATCTCGAAGGCGCGAGCGCCGGGCCGCGCGCGATCCACCGGCACGTCGAGGGGCCACCGATCGACGCGGGACTCTTGGCCGACGGCCGGGTCGTCATCGGGGGCGCGACGGGTTGGCTGCGGGTGGTGCGCCCGCTCCCCGAGGTCGCGGCGGACGTGTGTCGCCGCGTCCGCCGCAACCTGACGCGCGACGAATGGCGGGCGGCGCTCGGCGACGCGCCCTACCGCTTGACCTGCGAGCGGTAGGGCCGGGTCGCTACTCCGGCAGGCAGACGGAGGCCTCGGGGAGCGCCTCCAGCGCCGTGCAGCTCTCGCCGGCGTCGCAGGGGGCGTCCTCGTCGCAGAGGCGGCGGCAGAAGGGGACCCCCGTCGTGTTGATGCACGCGAGGCCCGCGGCGCATTGCTCGGCATCGGTGCAGGAGTCGCCCTCCGGGATGTCGCCGACGAACTGACATTGGAGCACGGCCTCACTCGTGCCGTTCCGCACCGAGAGGCGCGGCGCACAATGGGTGCCCGGAGCGCATTCCTCACCGAAGACGGTGCAGCGGTCGACGCAGCTGCCGTCCCCGAGCTCCGTGCCGAGGCCGAGGCAGAACTGGTCGGCGACGCAATCGTCGTCGGACTGGCAGAAGGGAACGCAGGCGCGATCTTGCGGGTCGGAGCGGGGAAGATCCCAGTACGCGCAATACGCCCCGGCGGCGCAATCGTCGTCGCCAGCCTCCCCGTCCACCCGCTCGCACGACTCGCCGAGGCCGAGCGCGCCGTCGACGACGCACTCGGTGCCGAAGTTGTCCGTCCCGTCGCGGTCCACGAAGAAATGCGCCCGGCACTTCTCCCCGTCGCCGCAGTCCTGCGCGACGGTGTCGCATTCGCGCGCGTCGCGCCCCGGGAGCTCGCCGCAGTCGAGGTACGTCATGGTGAGGAAGCCGGCGCGGACGGGAAGGTCGAGGACCTGCGCGTCCCCCTCCCGCGTCCACCCGTTCTCGTCGCCGACGCAGCCAGCCATGGGGCCCGACACGGCCACGCGCCGCGTGCCCGGCGCGACGCCGACCACCGCGCCGGCGCCGACGATGCTCGTGTCCATGCGCGGCGGCGTCAGGCCTAGGTCGTCCCGGAGATACCAGGTCGTGGAGCCCTCGGGGCCCATCATCGTGCTCCCGGCGACGGCCTCGGGGTCGAGCGGAAGCTCCCGGGCTCCGACGAGCACGGCCGGCTCGGAGGGGTCGATGCCCGCCACCAGCAGGAAGATCTCCAGGCTATCGGCCCGAAGAAGCGGGGCCTGCTCGACGGTCAGGCCCTCGGCCGGCACGACGAGGGGCAGGAGCGCGGGTGCGTGCTCTCTCCCGAGCGCTTCGATCGTCACGGGGCCCGGCGGAAGGTCGATGGCCACCGTGTTGCCCGCCAGCTGCCGCGAGCAGGGCAGCTCGGGATACTCGAGGGCACAGGCCGTGATGCCCTCGACGGGCGAGCGGTCGAGGGCGTCGGCGAAGCGCAGCACGAGCACCACCAGCTCCGGCCCGGCGTCATCGCCGGCGTCACCGCCGCCGTCCATCGCGCCGCCATCCGATGTCATGCCGCCGTCCACCGGGACGCCGCTGTCGGGGCCCACGCCGCCGTCATCGTCCCCGCACGCGGCGACGGCCACGAGACCACCGAGCACGAAAGCCAACCTACGAACCATCGAACACCTCTCCTTCGCGGCGGTTCAGCGCCCGCCGTTCGGGCAGTGCCGGCGCCCGGAGGATGTGACGGAGCTTCCCCCAAGAACGGCCACGGGAGGCTATATCGAGGCCATATCGGTGCCAATTGAGGCTCGAGGAAGGCGCCGTCGGGGCGCGACCGCGCTGCCCTCAGGGCAGGCGCCGGAAGCGCGGATCGAGAGAGCGGGGTCCCCCCGCCGCCCCGGCGAACGTCGGGGCAGAGAGGCCGACGAGGCGCGGTGCGGCGACCGCGCCCAGGCGCTCGGCCACGAAGCGTCGAGCGACGAGGTACGCGCCCTCCTCCTCGCCGGACGGGTAGAAACGCAAGACCACGGGGTTGCCGCGAATCTCCGCGATCCACTGCCGCGTGCTGACGGGCGTCAGCCGCGCCTCGTAGGGGACCTCCGCCTCCGCGAAGGCCGGCACCTCCCAGCTCAGCCCCTCCTCGTCCTCCGTGACCTCCACCAGGCCCAGGTTCGTGCCGTCGAGGTAGCTCCCGGCGAGCTCGGCGCGAACGCTCGGGTCGAAGGGCAGCTCGAAGGGACCGCTCGGCTCCGGGAGCACGACCAGCGCCTCGATGGCCGCCGCGGCCGTCGCGCGAAAGTCGTCGCCGACCCCATTGCTCAGGACCGAGATGGCGAAGCGTTGCTCGGGGAGCACGTACCAGAGCGAGGTGTGGCTCGGCGTGTTGCCACCGTGCGCCCACAGGGTGACCCCGGGATGGTCGACCCCGCCGAGGACGAGGCCACGCTCCACGAAGACGCCGTAGCCGTACCCGCTCCTTTCGCCGTCGGGGGTGAGGGCGACATGCGGCGTGGTGATCGCCTCGCGGAGGTCGTCGGGGAGCACGGCGGGATCCCCATCCACGAGGAACGCCGCGAAGCGCACCTGATCGCTCGGCGTGGACCAGACGAGGCCCGCGGGCCGCGTGAAGGCGTCCTCGAAGGTCAAGGGGAGCGGGACCGGCCGCGGGGCCGGCCCCCCGAAGAAGGAGCTTCCGATGCCGGACGCATGGTTCGCGTCCACGGACGCCTTCCGGGCGACGGTCCGGGTCATCCCGAGCGGGGCGAAGAGGTCCGCTTCGATGCCGTCGGCCCAGGGCTCGAGGCTCTCGCGCTCGGCGAGCCAGCCGGCGAAGGAGTAGTTCGGGTTGCTGTAGTTCCAGAAGAGACCGGGCGGACTCATGGCGTAGAGAAGCTCGCTCGCTTCTTCGATGGCGACGCGCCAGAGCTCGCCGTCGCTGGTGCCCGTCGTCCGCGGCCCGAGCCAATCGACGAGCCCGCTCTGCATGCTGAGGAGCTCGTGGGGCGTGGCCTCGATTCCGCTCTCGGACGCGGCGAGGCGAAGCTCCGGGGCGAGCTCACGAAGGGGAACGTCCAGCGCGAGGCCGCGCGCGGCCTGCTGGAGCAGGTGCGCCGCGGTGAGCTTCTTCGTGTCGGAGCCGATCATGAAGAGCGTGTCCGCGTCCGGCGCGCGCCCGCCCAGGCTGGCCGCGGTGCCGAGGGCGAAGAGATGCTCGACGCGCTCCCCTCGCCAGACCGCGACCGAGACGCAGCTGGCGACGTTCGACGCGAGGTCGGCCTCGGCCGCGGCGAGGATGGGGGCAATCTCGGGGGCGAGCCCGGCGTCGGCGAGGCCGCCGTCCGCCGGGTCGGCGGGGAGGCCCGCGTCTTCGCTCTCGAGCCCGACGCCCCCTCCGCAGCCGCAGAGCGTAGCGAGCAGTAGGAGCGTCCTCGTCACCGGGGGAGCATCGCACGACGCGATGCTCCCGCCGCCCCCGGGCGCTTCAGTCAGTCTTGGCGGGGCGACGCCCCACGCCGAGGAGCGGCCGCATCACGTCGTCGCTCCCGGGAACCGCCACGGCGAAGGCCGTCGCGACGTGCCGCTCCTCGAGGCCCGCGTCGCGGAGCGCCGCTTCGATCTGTCGGCGCTCGAGCCCGAAGCCTTGGTCCTCGCCGTCCTCGGGGCGCTCCCAGTCCCACTGCACGAAGAGCCCGCCGGGCGTGAGCGTGCCTGCGAGCGTCGCCAGCGTCCCCGGGTAGTCCGGGAGGAAGCCGCACACCGAAGACGCGACGATGAGGTCGAAGGGAGCGTCGTCCGCTCCCGCCGGGGCGGTGCGCGCCGTCACGTTCGGAAGCGCCTTCCGCTCGAGCACGTCGATCATCTTCGGCGAGGCGTCGACGGCCAGCACGGAGCGGGCGGCGCCGAAGCGCTCGCTCATCAGCCCCGTGCCGCAGCCGAAGTCGAGGATGCGCGCTCCGTCGAGGCGCGCGCCCCGCTCCCGAAGGAGCGCCTCCAAGCTCTCGAAGACCGCGCGGGCGAAGGCGCGCACCACCGGATCGTCGTCCCACGCCGCCGCCTCGTCGTCCCAGCTACCCACGGCGCCAGGATAGTGCGGCGGCCGCACGAACCGCCCGTGCTCGCGCGCACGGTGGAGCCCGTGCACGCGCGCATGCTCACCTCCTGGGGACGGCGCGGAAGGGGGACCCTCGACGGGGACCGGGGATCGGCTCTACGCACCGTCCCATGACGCGCTGGACGTCCACCCTCTCTCTCGCCCTCTTCGTCCTCGGCTGCGGGGCGCGCTTCGAGCGCGAGCTCGCGTACACGTCCCACGAGAGCCGGGCGAACAACGGCGTCGTGATGGATTACGCGGTGTTCACGCCGCCCGGCTGGACCGCCGAGGAGCGGCTCCCGCTCGTCGTCTTCCTCCACGGGGGCGGCGACAGCCACGACGCCTTCGACCGCCATGGGGTGACGGACCGCCTCGAGGAGGCCATGGCCGAAGGCCGGGTGCCGCGCGCCGTCGTGGTGCTGCCGAACGGCCACCTCGGCTTCTGGGCGAACTGGTGGAACCAGTCGCGGCGCTACGAGGATTGGATCGTGTACGAGGTCATCCCGCGGGTGCGGCGCGACTACCGGACGCAGGCCTGCCCGGAGAACTGCCACATCATGGGCGTGAGCATGGGCGGCGCGGGCTCGCTCCGCATCGCGCTCCACCAGCCCGGGGTCTTCCGCACCGTCGCGTCGCTGAGCGGCCCGGTGCTGAACACGGACGCGATGCTTCGCTTCGTGTCGAGCCCGCTCATCGCGCTGGCCATCCCCGCGCAGAACATCTTCGGCCCGCCGGACCGCGCGCGCGTCCAGCAGGAGGACCTCTACCTCGTCTGGGACGGCCCGGACGCCGTGGCCCAGGACCGCATCTTCATCGCCTGGGGCAGCGAGGACCGGGAGATGATCATCGAGGGCGGGCGCGCCTTCCACGACCACCTCGAGGAGCACGCCATCCCGCACTCGTGGATCGAGTACGAGGGGAACCACAGCTGGGTGAGCTGGGGCCCGGTGATCGAGAGCGCGTTCCGCGCGAACCTCGGGGACGGTCCGCAGGGCCCGGTGGAGCCGGGTCCCGCGACGGCGGGCGGCGAGGCAACGGCCACGGCGGAGACGGCGCCGGCGACGCTTTGAGCGAGCGCCGAAGCGGCGCGTAGGGCGCGTCGCCTCGCCCGACCGGACTCGCGAAAAACCCCGTCCCCTCTTCCCAAGGGCGGCGCGTTGGGGGTACAATGCTCTCGTCTTGGACGATCGTTCAAACGATTCGCCCAAGACAGGGTTCGGACCGCGTCAGCGGTCGGAAGTGGACCAGTCTGAGCGCGTCAGCGGTCGGAGAGTGAACGGGTCGACCGCGTCGGCGGTCGTGGATGAAGGCTCGGCCGCGTGGGGCGGCCGGGATGGGGCGCTCGGCCGCAGGGGCGGTGGGGCGCGCGAGACGGTCGCGACCGCCATCGGCGGTGGGCGGCCCGAGGGGTGTCATGGCAGCGGACGGCGGTGGCGGCGGCGCGGCGAAGAAGCTCGCGCGGCTCGAGCAGAAGTCGCGGAAGCGCGACGAGCGACGGGAGGCGAAGCGCGAAGAGCTCGCCCGGAGCGCGCTCGTGACGCTCCAGGACCTCGGCTACGCCCGCACCAGCCTCCGCGACGTCGCCGAGCAGTCGGGGAACTCCGTCGGCCTCATCCACTACTACTTCGACGACAAAGAAGACCTGATCGCCCACTGCGTTCGCCTCTACAAGCGGGACTTCATCGCCGCCGTGGACGCGGTCGTCGAGACGGGGAAGCACCCCGATCACACGGCGGAGGTGTTCGTCGATGCCGTCGTCGAGACCATTCGCGACCAGCCCTCGCTCCATCGCCTCTG
>JBCDGX010000016.1:0-20714 GCA_038750805.1 Myxococcota bacterium | reverse complement strand
CTTCGGGGAAACGTAGGACCTCCCGCGAGACGCGGCGCTGGACACGCCGAGGGTCGAGGCGATGGTGGCACTGAAGCACCGCCCATGGGGCGAGGTTGCTCCGCTGCCTCGCGCCGAGTGGCCCGGGCGGGTGGTTCGCCTCCGATGACCAGCCTCAGCTCTTGCCGTGGAGCCGCTCGAGCTCTTCGAAGCGCCGCAGAAGCGCGGCCTCCTCGGCGGCAAACGGGTCCTCCTCGTCTTCGAAGTCGTCGTCCGCCATCGCGTCGACCCGGTCGCGTGGTGCGCTCTTCGCCATACGTCGGGCCAGGCGCCGGGCCGAGGCGAGCGGCTTCTCGATGAGCTCGGCCATGGGCGGCGCATCGGACAGCGATTCGAGCGCGGCGCTCGCCAGCGCGTCGGCCACCTCGCGCACCGCCACCATGGCGCCGCCGAGCGTCGTCTCTTCAGGCGGCGCGGGTCGCGCGGGCGGCTCGTCTACGCCGGCCGCGATGAGGCGCTCCTTCGGCTTCACGACCCCCTCCGCGCGCGCCATGTACCGGAAGCTCGAGACGTCGGACTCGCTGACGAGCAGCTCCGACACCTGCGCGTTGACCTCGGCGAGCGTGCACGTGCCGGGGCCCCGGCCTGTGAGTTCGCGGAAGAGGTCGCTCTGGGAGAAGCGCCACGAGGCGTATGCGCGCAGGTGCGCTTCGGGATGGGACCACTCTTCGGACGTATCGCCACGCTGCCGGAAGCGGGTCACCGCCGCCCGCACTTGCTTCAGGTAGGCGGCCTCGGACACGGGAAGCGCGTCGGTGGCCAGCCCGGTCACGGCAACGAGGTTCACGCGGAGATCCGCCTCGAGCTCGCCGACAGCGAGCAGACCGAAGCGATCGGCCGTGACCTCCCGGAGCAGCCTCACGACACGGGCAAGGCGCCCACGCCGCTCGCGCCACTCGGAACCATGGCGCTCCGCGCTGAGCTCGCACAGGACTCTGTGGGGAAGCCGCGCTTCGACGCGCCGGTGGGCCAGCGCATGTCCCACCTCGTGGCCGAGCACGACGAGCAGAGCCTCGTCGTCCAGCTTCCGCGCGATGTCGCCTTTCAAAGAGATGACGGTACTGTCCGGCTGCAATGGATGTGGGCGTTCCACTCCTTCCCGGACGTCTGGAAGAGCCGAAAGCGGCCCGGCAGCTCGAGGACGTCGACCGCGCGCTGGAGCAACGCATAAGGGCGGCTCCCCGACTCGAGCTCGAGGGCGGTCATCTCGAGGCGCTCGACGGAGCCGTCGTCGTCGTCCGGGAGCTTGAAGGGCCCGAACCTCTCGACAATCACGTCCGTAAGCTCGTCCTCGAGCGGGTGACGGATGGACTCGATGGGCAACACGACGCCGTCACGATAGGCGTCCTCGGCGGCCGCAGCCAGCACGTGGGGCTGCGCACCCGAGAGCAGCGCACCATCCCGCCACGATGCCCACGCACACACCTCAGCCTGAGGGTGATTCGCGCGTGATCGAATTGGGCGAGCCCTGCGCCTCTGTCGCTCGGTCGTGAAGACCCGGTTACAGCCGGGTTCGACGCGAACCCGCCGTCAACTGGCGCCAGATCCCCAGATCGTCGCCGAGGAGACCCACGACTGTTCACCGTCAGTCGGCGTCAAGCGGTGACTTCGCTCCGCGACGCAGGTCGCATGGCCCGCGCAGTCTCCCTCGCGACGGCGCGCGGAGGACGGCGGAATCCGCGCGCAGAGCCGAAACGGCTCGAAAGCGCCTGGGCCCCGCTTCCGGAAGCCTCAAACGCCTCCAAAGCGCCTAGGAGCGGCTTCTGGAACGGACGCATGCCCTCCAAACGCCAAAGAACGCCTTTGCGGGGACGCAAAGACGTTCTTCGGCGGAAAGATGCGACTTCAGCGCTCAGAGCATCGCGCCTAAGCGCTTCGGTCGCGTTTTAGATCTTCGGAAAGCTCGGCTTCCCGTTTTCGTAGGGGGTTGTTGCTCATTCCGCGCTCGCGGCGGAGCTGGCCTCCCCTCCGAGGCCGCCCGCGCCGCCCTCCCCCGTCGGCGGGTTCGCGTCGCGGTCCGGCTGCGGTTCCTGCGTGCGGCCCGGCCGCCCCACACTCGGCCGCACCCGGTCCGCCAGCCCTTGCGCTCCGGCGAGCTCGAAGAGCGTCACCAGCAGGCTCGCGTACGTGCGGAACACCCGGTCGTAGCGCGCCATGGCGCGGTCCCGGGTCTCCTTGGTGGCCTGGGCTTCGCGCACCTCGCGGGCGACCGCGGCGAGCGCCACGGTCAGCCGAGTGCGCGAGGTACGAATCGCGGAGGCCGTCGCCCCGGGGTCGAGGGTCAGGGTGATGCCTGGGGTGCGCGACGCGTCGGGAAGCGCGACGCCCTCGAGGCCGTCCGCCACGGCCCCGGCGAAGCGCTCGAGCGCGCGGGGCTCCTGAGGCGTCGGCGCGCGCTGGAAGACGCCGTCGAGCACCTCCGCCGGGTAGCGCGCGAGCGCCAGCCTCAGGTCGATGAGCTGCGCCCGAAGCGCCTCGACCGCGTCCTCCCGTTCCTTCCGCACCGCGAAGTCGTCGGCGAGCTCCCGCTGGTGGGCCTCGTCGGCCTGAAGCAGCGCCTCCGTCGCCTCCTCGAGCGACGCCCGAAGCGCGGTGCGCAGCCCCTGGGCCATCCCCGGCGCCTCCCCCGGCGTGTTGTCCTCCAATCCGCGCTGAAGCAGGTCCCCCTGCGCGGCTTCGACCGCGAGCACCAGCTCGGCCGAGTTCTGTCGATCGCGAATCATCTTGGATCGCATGGCGTTCTCCTCTGTCCTGGCATGGGAGGTTTCGACCTCCGTTTGCCGGGTCCTCGGGCGCTCGCCGGACGAGTTGCGGACTTTTCTCCGGGGTCGCTTCGCCGCGCGTCCGGAGGCCTCGCGCCGGGGGCCACGTGGCCGGCAACGGCGTTGCCATCTGGGTACCGGGGCGGGTCCGCGGTCGCTACGGCGCCATCGGAGTGATGAACCAGCTCCCATCCTCGACGTCGCAGTCGCGAGGCAGTGCGAAGCGGTCGCAATGCAGGGCACCGGTACGCAGCCACGGGAGCTCGGCTACCTCGCGGCCGTCGCAGTCCGCCACCGCTTCACCGGTCCGGCCGTGCGCGTGCCCGAACCCTTCGGGACCGCCCACGGTGAGCGGCGCGCAGCTGCCGGACGGCACCACCGTCACGACGCTCCCGGCGTCCGGCGTGAGCGCGAGCTCGCCGGAGACGCTCGTGTCGCCGTCGACGAGCTCCTCGATGGGGACGCGCGTCACCTCGAGAGAGCAGGTCCCCCTGGTGAGGGCGTGGAGGAGCAAGGTGTCCGAGACCTCCGAGCCGATGACGACCACGCCGGGGCCGAAGTCGAGGCTCGGCGACAGGAAGCCTGCGTCGGCGACGAGGCGACGCCCCCTCAGCTGGCCGCCTCCAGCCTCACAGGCGCCTTCGAGCGTGACTCGGAACGCGGTCCATCCGACGTCGAGGGGAATCCGAAGCATGGCCTCGAAGGGGTCGGTGAGGGGATCGCCGCGGGCGTCTTCGACGGTCATGAGCAACGTCCGCGTGGCCCCTTCCAGGAGCGGCGCGGCCGCCCCGACGAAGGACGCGCAGCGCGCGCCACCTCGGGAAGGCAGGGCGGGGCGTTCCTCCCGGTACGCGGCTTCGAGGGTCGCCAGGTCGGCGCCCAGCGTCGCCTCGACGCAGCGCTCGCTCCGCTCTCCCCGGCAGGCTTCATAGAGGTCGAAGGGGGCGCGCGGGCCGAAGCGACGCGCGACGAACTCGATGAAGTGCGCGGCGTGGGCGTAGGTCACCTCCCCCCGGCCTTGCCGCCACATGTCCGGCCACGACTGGTCCGGCGGGCGAAAGGTCGGCGGATCCTGTGGGCCCACCCAGCACTCGATCCAGGTCGCGATGCCTTCGACCAACATGGTCGGGGGCTGCGGGCCGTCGTTCATCGCCGCGTGCATGGCTTCGTGCGGATGAAACGCCTGCCTGACGAAGAGCTGGCGAAACGCGGGAATGTGGCACTGGGTCGAGGCGCGGCAGTGGCGTGCGGTCTGCGCGGCCTCCGCGACGTACACGTCGACCGGCGCCACGGGCTCCTCGAAAGCGCCCGCCTCGGCCACGGCGTCGAAGAAGGCGACGTGGCGCTCGAGCACCTCCGGGTCGCAGTAGCCCGGGTCGTCGCAGAAGAGCCGATGGCCATCACGTTCGACCGTCGCACCCACCGGGAACCCATCCGCGGGATTCACGACGCAGCCCAGCGCGAGTCCCAGCGTGAGCTGCCAGCGAAGCATTGCTCGTTTGGTCTATCCCACTTCACAGGACGAGGCCACGCGCATGGTGCCTCGAGACCCGTGGCAGGCGTGCCCAGGCCGCCATCCGCCGGGAACGTCTCCACGAGCTCGAGGTCGAGGCCACCTCGAGACTGAGTCTCGGAACGGACGAAGTCAGGCATGGACTGCCGAAGGTCCGACCTTGCCTGCACCGTCCCCACACCGGTCGGTGTGGTCCAACCGGGTCCGCCATCCAACGGCGCACAACGACCTATGGCGTGCTCGCAATGTAGTATGCGTTGGTATGGCCGTACGCGCCGTCGGGCGCGAAGTCCGCTGTATCGACGGTTTGAAAGTAGGTCACCGCCTGGGCGGTATCCACGAACCAGACCATGCGCTCGAGGTCCGTGGCGCCCGTCGTACCCGTGGACTGAAAGGCGACGCGCGCCGTAGGGCCCCCGTCCGGATCGTCCGACGCGAACACCGTCAATGAACCGAAGGGGTGCGCGGGCGCGGACCAGTCGCCGGCAACCACGGGACCCGGCGCTCGCTCGCCGGTGTCCGCGAAGTCGTTCCCGATCGCGTCGAGGACCGGGTCGCAGGCCGCGCTGAGCAAGTCGCGACACACCACCTCCATGCGGAAACCGCTGGCGCCGATCAGATCGTCGACGGTCGTGTTCCGGCGTTGGTAGATGTGCTCTTCGGTATCGACCACGAGGTAGAGGAGGGGGACCGTGGCTCCGTCCGGCGTGATGGCGACGATGACGGTCGGCGGCATCTGCGCGGAGGCCGCGGGAGGATGTCCGGGGGTTCCTTGCGCGAGGCCGCCTGCCAGGGCGAGCGCGAGGGTGGCGACGAAGATTCGCCGGGAGATGCGGTGGGCGTGCATTCCTACTCCTACCGAGGCTCGACGGGGCCATCGCTTTCACCGCCTGTCCGCGGCTTACATCACGCGCCGCGCATGCCGTGCGTTCGGGAGGTCAACGGGGTTCCGGAGCCTGCGAGCACGCGCACCCACGACCTCACGCTTCGAAACACGGCGGTGCCCGACGGCGCATCGCCCGGACCGGCCGTGCTATCTAGCCGCGGCCCCAGGAACGCGGTCGCTAGGCCCGCGCTTGGGTAGCGGAACGACGCATGGCCGAGTTTGACAACGACGGTTCCCAGGGCTCCGGCCCTGGTCGCTCTACCCCCACCGAGACCGCACCGGAGGCGGCGGCCCCCGTTCCCGGGCAGCCCCGGGGTGGGAGCGGCGCCCCGCCGCCGGCCCCGGCCCCGACGCAGCAGGGCTACGCGCAGCAGGGCTACGCACAGCCCGGCGCCCCCGGAGCGCCACCCGGCCGGCCGGGCGCTTCCGTCCTTTGGGTCGATGACCTGCTCCGCACCACCGCCAAGCTCTTTCGACGCAACCTCGGCGCGAGCCTCGCGACGGGCTTCGTCTTCTCCCTTCCGACGATCGCCCTCGGCATCGCCGCGCTCGTTTGGCAGCGCGAGATGTGGGAGGAGATCATGCAGCTCCAAGGGGCGAGCCCCTCGCCGCGGCACGCCATCGACCTGGGCTTCAAGCTCATGCTCTTCGGCGGCGTCACCACGCTGGTGAGCACGCTCTTTCAAGCCATGGGGAGCGGGTGCTTCGCCTTCCTCGCCATCGAGAGCCTCGCTGGCCGCCGGCCATCCTTCGGTCCGACCCTCGGCGCGGCCTTCGGCAAGCTCCACCTGCTCGTGCTCGTGGCCGTCCTGCAGACCATCGCCATCGCGCTCGGGATGATGCTCTGCCTCCTCCCGGGCATCTTCCTCACCGTCCTCCTCAGCCTGGCCCCCGTCGTCGTGATGGCCGAGGGCGCCAACCCCTTCGACGCCCTCGGGCGCTCCGCCCGCCTCACCGAGGGGAACCGGGTGAGCCTCTTCCTCGCGATGCTGGTGCTCTGGGTGGCGTGGATGACCGTCGTCCTCGTGAACAACCTCATCACGCCGCAGCCGGAGATGGACCCGGTGGCCGGGACCCTCGACATGCCCTCCGTCGGCGCCCAGCTGTTCGGCACGGCGGTCGGCATGGCCTTCGAGATCGTCCGGCTGGCCGCCTTCGGTCTCCTCGCCGGCGTCGCCTACGCACGCGTCCGCGGCATCCGCGACGGCGTGAACGCCGACGAGCTCGCCCGGGTCTTCGCCTAGGAGGCCCCTCCCGCGGGCGGCGCGCCGGCGCTCTGCCTCCTAGCTCCACAGCGGCCCGGACTCGAGCGGCCTCCTCTCGGCGCGGTCTCGATGGCCTCGGTCTACCCGCCGTCTTGAGTCCATCGCGACTCAGGTCTCGCGAACGTCACAGCCCCTCGCTACACCTGCCCCATGGGCGAGAGCGATGACGTTTCGGTCGAGGAGCTCGAGCAAGCGCTCGCGGACGCCGTCGACGCCTCGGGCCACGACCAGCGCCTCTCCGAACGGGTGGCCCGGATGAGCCCGGCGGAGCGCTTGGCGTCCGAGACGAACCTGCGTGACTTCGTCACGCACGCTCGCGCGAGCCTCGAACGCGCCACAAGACGCCGCGGTGACTGACGGAGCCTTCCAGCCCGCGGTCGTGTTCGAGGTGTTGCTCCGACATGAGGTCGAGCTGGTCCTCATCGGCGGTCTCGCGGGAGCTGCGCACGGAGCAGGATGGCCGACCTATGACGTCGACATCGTGGTGAGCCGCGGCTAGCGAGCGCGTTGCCCGGAGTTCTCGTTCGAAGTTCGCACCCAGGCTTTGCAGGTGGCGAAACACACCTCCACCGGCAGAGTGAGTCCATCGACCGTCTCCCCCACCTCTCCTCGCGCCTTGGGCTTCTCGCCGTGATCGCTGCCGCGGCATGCACGGGACCCGAGCGCCCACCCGGAGACTTGGGGGCAGACGGCGGAGACGAACCCTCCCCGACCACCGATGGGCCGATGGACGCGGAGGGCGACTGCCCTCCGGGGTTCGTTCGGAGCATGGCGGGGGTCTGCGAGGAAGAGGTGGAGCCCTGCACCTCGGACGGCGAGTGCGACGGCGACCGCTGCTGTGCGGCGGGGCCGGACGGCTCATCCGTATGCACCGCGTTCGAAGACGCCGCCTGTGACGCCGCGGCCGATGCGTGCACGGCTCCGCTCGCGCCGACGGTGCCGGTCGTGCGCTGCGCGTGGCGGGGTCCGGAGCGTGGCTCGGGCGTGGAGCTGACCGACGCGCCCGTGAGCGGCCACGTCGTCGTCGCGAACCTCGGGCTCCCCGACCGGGACGACCTCCGGGTCCCTTCCATCCTGTTCGCTGCCGGCGGCTACCTGTGGACCATCGCTGGCTCCGACTGCTCGGAGCAGCTCGCGCCCCTCCCCCTCCGCCGCCTCCGCGGGTTCGCCGTGGCGGACCTCGATGGGGACGCTTCGAACGAACTCATCGTGTTCTGGTCCTTCCCCCGCGATCCGACCGACGAAGAGCTCACCGTCTATCAAGTGGACGCGCTGGGCCGGGCGTACGAACGCCTCTGGGGCGCGCGACCGAGAGAAACGCTGGGTACGGGAGGTCCGCTCCGGGTCATCGACCTCGGCGACCCGGAGGGCCCGGAGATCCTCGCGGGCAATGGCGTCTTCACGGGCACCGGCGAGCTGCTCACGCGGGCGCCCCAGGGGCGACAGCTTCTGGACGATTTGGACGCCGATGAGCGGGTCGAGTCCGTCTCCGTCGACGCCATCTGGCGACTGAACGCGGACGGCGCGTCCCTCGTCAGCTCGCTCGAGACGCCGGCGAACGGCGGGACCTTCGCGACGGGGCACCTGGCCCACTTCCATGAGGAGGCCGTCTATGTGGCGCGGTCGACCTCGGGTGCGCTGCGTACCTTCGACCGGCGTGGCGCGCCGGTGGGCGAAGCCACCCCGGTTCCGCCGACCACCACGGCGCTTGGTGACGCCGACGGGGATGGTCAGCTCGAGGTGCTTCTGAGCGCGCGCCAGCCCTCCGATGAGCGCGTGGAGTTGGTGGCGCTCGACTCCGAGTGCTCGGGCCCGGAGCCGCCGCGCTGCGAGGGGCCCGCGCTGCTGCGGTGGAGGGCCGACCTGGGTCCCTGGTTCCGGGCGACGCCGGTGCCCCCCACCGTATTCGACTTCGATGCCGACGGGAGCCCCGAGGTCGTGGGCTTCGAGCGCTGCCACCTGCGCGCCTTCGACGGCCGGACGGGCGAGCCGCGCTGGGCCATCGGGGGCGTTCATGACGTGGACCAGGGGCCCATCGTGGCCGACACCGACGGCGACGGCCGGGCGGAGCTGGTGGTGAGCCACGGCTTCCTGCCCTCGCCCGTGACGGGCGAGCCGCAGACCCCGGAGGAGGCATGCCCCGACGCGCGCGCCATCCGCCTGGGGATCGCCTGTGCCGCGTCCGAGCCGTGCCCCAGCGGGCTCTGGCGATGCCTGGCTGGAGAGTGCGTCGCGACCGCGCGGCAGACGACGGGGATCGCGATCTACGAGGACCGATCCAACCGGTGGGCACCCACCGACGCGGCGTGGACCGGCCCCCGCCATCAACCCTCGGCGTTCACTCCGGCGGGACAGCCCGTGCGTCGGGCCGGCGCGGTCCCCGGCTGGGCGCAGAGCGATGACCCGGGCTTCGGCGTGGCCCGTACCGTGGGGCCGCTCGAAACGAGTGACCCCGCGCCGGACTTCACGGTTCGCACGCTCGACGGCTGGGTGTGCGACGCGCGCACGCAGATGTTCGCTGCCGCCGTGTGCAACCGCGGCGCGTCGGACGTCACGAGCCGCTGGCGGCTTCGCGCGCGCTTCCGCTCAGGCGACGAGACTCTCTGCGACGTGCCCATCGGTGAGGCGCTCTCCGCCGGCGCGTGCGCCGAAGTGACGTGCCGCTGGGAGGTCGGAGACGCGGAGCCCCGTGACGTCGTCGTCGAGGTGCGCGCCAACGACGCGGGTGCCGTCGAGTGCCGTCCGACCAACAACGCGGCCACGTTCTCGGCGTCGGCCTGCGTCGTGGAGTGAGCGCGGTGGTTGGCGCGATCCCCTGCGTGCCACGCGCTTCGGGTGATGGGCCTCGGGCGTGCGACATGGGCAACCGCGCGACGCCCTTCTTCGTTCGCGTGCGCTCACTCCCCTGTCGCCGGCCCCTACCTCACCAACCCATCTCCTCACCCAGGAACGCCACCGCGTTCTCCGCCATTCGCTCGTAGCTCATGATCCCCGGGTGGTACTCGTCGCAGGCGAGGTCGATGAGTGCCCGGGGCTCGATGTCGGCGCCCATCACGCGCGTGTCGCCGGCCTCGGTGCGCATCGCGATGGCCGCGTCCGTGGCCGTACGGATCGTTGCCGTGTCGGGGCCCTCGAGCTCCGGGTAGACGCAGGCGATGAGGGCGTCCGGGTGCTGCGCGCGCACCTGGCCCAGAAGCGCCGCGTACCCGGCGACGAAGCCGTCCGGGAGCGCGCCCTCGGCGACGTCGTTCGCGCCCAAGGAGACGAAGACCACGTCCGCAGGCTGGATGGTGCCCTCGCTTCCAGCCTCCTCGGTGAGGACGCGCTCGTAGAGCGGCGGGAGCGCCTGGGCGCCGAGGACGGTGCTGCCGCCGACCGCCACGGTCGAGAGCTCGGCGCCGACGGCGCGCGCCGCGAGCGCGCCCCAGGTGCGGAAGTGGTTCTCGACCGCGCCCGAGCAGTCGCCCACGGGCGCGTCGACGCCCGGTCCCGTGAGCCACGAGTCGCCCACGAGCTCGAGCTGGCGCTCCGGTCGCGGCGGGGCCGGGAGAGACTCCCCCTCCACGCTCACGCCGGACACCGTCGTCACGCCGTTCCTGGCCTCCGTGCGCCGAAAGAGCTCGAGCGTGTGCTCCGCTCGGGGCAACCCGCTGACGACGGTGTAGATGCCCTGAGGTCCCCGCACGTCCAGCGGCTCGGGCTGCTCCTCGCCGTCCACGAGCACCGTGAAGTAGCTGCCGCCGCGCAGACGCACGCTCGCGCCCGTTCCCCGGAACCGGAACGCGAAGCCGCTCCCGGGCCAGACAAAGCGCACCGCCGAGGGATCCGTCGCGTCGTGGCGGCCGAGGTAGCGAACCTCGAGCTCCTCCGGTCCGCCCGCGTCGGGCTCGGTCCCGAGGTCGAGGCCGCCATCGACGCCGCCGTCGACGCCGCCATCCATGCCGCCGTCGAGCGCGACGGTGCCGCCCATGTCGACCGGGTCCGCGGCGGCGTCGTCGCCGCAGCCGACCGCGAGAAGAGCGAAAGCGAGGGCGAGGCGGGCGGTGGTCATGGGCGAGCCTACCGTGAACGGCCATCACATGTGTCGGCGCGACCGCCGAGGCCTGCGCCGGCGCCCGCGCCGACGGGACCGACGACCTCGACCGCGTGCCCCGCGAGTGCGGCTTCGAGGCGCCGCCGGCGCACGACCGGACTCGGCGCTACGGGGGCAACCAGGCGCGCAGCGTCTCCGCGACCGCCGCCTCCGAGAGCAACCCCAGGTGGTCCACGCCCTCGAGCGTGACCCGATCGCTCATGGCCAGCTCGAAGGCCGGGTCCGCGTGATGTCCGAGCGCGCTCCGCACCGGCACCAGCCCGTCGCCGCGGAGCTCGGCCACGCGCCCCTCACCCAGCCGTCCGGCCACGGCGCCACACCTCACGCCGGCGGGGAGGGGCACGGGAACGCGGTCGTCGGGCCCCGGTTCGAAGCGCCCCCGCGCCTCGCTCTGGAGCACCCGGCCGAAGCGAAGGTCCGTCACGCCCGCGCTCCGCAGCTTGCCGAGGCGCGCGAGCGGCGCGCTCACCGGGTGCAAGCCGAGAAGCACGTCGACGCCGTTGCCTCCCTTTTCGAGCGGCGCGCCGTGATGGGGGGTCCCGAGAAAGACCACCGAGTCGAGCCGCGCCCGCCAGGCATGCCCCGCCGCCTCGGCCGCGTGGCAGGCGCTCCGGGAGACGAGGCCGCCCATGCTGTGCGCCAGAATGGCGAGGTCCGTGACCGGGACCGGCCAGGCGGCCAGGAGCGTCTCGAGCGCCGCCGCGAGCTCCCGGCCGTTCTCTCCTACGTGGCGGCCCGAGTTGTAGCTGACGTAGACCGGCGTCCAGCCCGCCTCCGCGAGCATCGCGCCGTGGTCGTGGCCCGCGCGGCGCCACTGGCGGTCGTTCATGCAGCTCCCGTGCACCAGCACCAGCACGCGCGGGCCGAGGGCCCCGGCGGGCGCGGCCGCATCGAGCGCCGCCCCTTCCGGGCCCCGAAAGCGCAAGGGGAGCGCGAGCGCGCTTCCCCGGGCGACGAGCTGATCGCCCATCACGCCGTTCAAAGCCGCGAGGAGCGCCTCCCGCTCGGGCCCCGGGGCACTCTCCCCGAGCGCGCGTCCGAGGGTCGCGAGCGCTCCGTCGAGCGCCCCGCCGACGAGGCCGGTCACCTTCCGTACGGCGCCATAGGTCGTCCGGGTGACGAGACCCGCGGGACCCGCGAGGGGCGCGCCGAGCGCGGCCGGTCCAGACGCCACCGTCCGGTGCATGTCCTCGGCGATGCCCGTCACGGCGAGCACGGCGTCGACGACGAGCTCGGTGACGGCGCGAAGATCCTCGTCGTGGCGGCGGCCGTCGTTCACGCGGCGAGCCTACTCGGATTCCCCTCGTGAGACGCCGCTCGGGCGCGCGAGCCCTGCGCAGGCTGCTGCAAAAGTCGACGGCGCCGCCGCGCCTTCACGCGGTCAGCGCTCTCGGGGAAACCACAGCCGCGTGCCCAGAAGCACGATCGCGAAGAGCGCGGCCGCGACCGTGAAGAGCCCCGCCCCCACCGCCGGGTAGAGCGCGCCGCCCGCGACGAGGCCCACGATGCTCGCCAGGCTGGCGGCGCTGGTGACCGCGCCCTGGACGGCGCCCTGCGCCTCGCCGCCCAGCTCCGCGACGCGCGCCTGGAAGGTCGGCCAGCTCAGCCCGTTGCCCGCCGCGTAGAAGACCGCGCCCAGGTAGGACACCGGGCCCGCCGGGAGCTCGAAGGTGAACATCGCGGCGACGAGCAGGGCGATGCCCAGCGCGAAGACGACCGTGCCGGGCAGGCGGCGGGACGCGGCGCCGAGAAGCGGCCCCTGCGCCGCCATCATCACGAGCGCCAGCACGCCGAAGAAGAAGCCCAGCTCGCTCGGGTCCCAGCCGAAGACCTCCACCGCGTGCACGGGGAAGCCGGCGAAGAAGAAGTTGAAGGCGAGGAAGAGCAGAAACGTGGCGACCAGAGCGCGCGCGACGGCGGGCTGGCGCCACACCGCCTGCCCCCGCGGCGCCTCCTCGCCGTGGCAGGGCTTCGCCTGCTGACCGAGGCCGCTCTCCGTGGAGCTGGGCGGCGGCGGGCCGTTCGGGCAGCGGCCCTTTGGCTCGTCGAGGAGCAGGAAGATGGCCACGGTCGTCACCAGCGCGAGCAACGCGGCGAGGGCGATGGGAAGACGCGGACCCCACACCGTGCCGCCGAGCAACCCCGCCACCGCGGGCCCGATGGCGAAGCCGAGGCTCGCGGCCATGCCCATGCGCCCGAAGGCCACCTGGCGCACCTCGCCGTGGTCGCGGGTGAGGTCCGCGACGTAGGCGTTGGCCACCGAGATGTTGCCGCCCGTGGCGCCATCGAGCGCGCGCGCCGCGAAGACCAAGAGGAGCGGCAGCGTGAGCGTCGCCCCGGCGAAGGCCCCGAGCACGCTCACCGGAACGCTGAGCGCGACCAGAAAGAGCCCCCAGGCCGCGAGGGTCCCGACCTGGCTGGCGACCAGCACGGGGCGCCGGCCCGCGCGGTCGGACCAGCGCCCGAGGAGCGGCGCCCCGACGAACTGGCACGCGGAGTAGGTCGCGCCCACGAGCCCGTAGGTCCAGCTCGCTCCCCCGAGGTCGCGCACGATGTACACGAGGAAGGGAATCGCCAGGCTGAACCCGAGCGTCCCGAGAAAGTGCACGGCCAGGATGGGGCCGAAGCGGCGAAAGGGGAGCGGTGAGGCGGCGACGCTCGCGGTGACGGTCACTTCCTGGCCCGGGTGCGCGTCATGACGGGCCGAAGCCTAGCCCCTCCCGGTCCGTTTCGGGCGGGACTCTCGCCGTTTCTCCTCAGCCCAGAATCTCGGCGAGCCGCCCGCGAAGCCACGCATGCCCCTGGTCGTCCTCGAAGCCCGGGTGCCAGCCCGCGTGGTAGGGAAGCGGCGCGAGGGGCATCGGTGGCGTGAGGCATTGGAGCTTCTCGAAGAGGGGTGAGCTGAGCATCGAGCGGGGCGCGAGGGCCAGCCCGTCGGTCGTCGCGACGATGCTCGGCACGGTCGTGTAGTGGGTCGCGACGGCGAGCACGCGGCGCGGCGGCCCGTCCGTTCGGAGCATCGCCTCGACCTGCCGCCGGCGTTCGTCCTCCATGTCGAGGAGAACGTGCCGCTCGGCGAAGAAGCCCTCGACGCTCAGGGTCCCCTGCACCCGCGGATGGTCGCGCCGCGCGATGACCACGATGTCCTCGTGACCGAGGAGCTCGAAGCGAAGGTCGCTCCGCTGCTGCGGCACGTAGGTGAAGCAAAGGTCCACCTCGCCGCGCGCTGCCGCGTCCTCCACCTCGAGCGTCGGCCCGCCGACGGAGCGGAGCGACACGTTCGGGGCGCCCTGGCTGATGCCGGCCACGAGCCGCGGGAGGAGCGCCGCCTCGCCGAGCTGCCCGAAGCCGATGCGAAACACGCGCTCGCTCTGCTCCGGCTCGAAGACCTGCGCGGCCAGCAGGCCTCGCTCGAGGGTCTGGAGCGCCTCGCGCACCGGCCCCGCCAGGCTCCGCGCCCGCGGTGTGGGCTCCATGCCGCCGCGTCGACGCTCGAAGAGCGGGTCGCCAAGCGCATCGCGGAGGCGCCCAAGCGCCTGGCTCGCCGCCGGCTGGCTCAAGCCCACGCGGCGCGCCGCCCGGGTCAGGTTCCCTTCCCGGCGGAGCGCCTCGAAGAGGACCAGGAGGTTCAGGGCGAGGCTTCGAAGCGTGGAGAGATCGCGGCCCGACATAACGAAACTGAATACTACAGCTGCTGAACATCGATTGGACGAAACTCGCGCGAGCGGGTCTCGTAACCGGGTGGACATCCAGAACGTTTCCCGACCCCTCTGGGCCCTCCTGATCGCATGCATGCACTCGGTCCTCGCGGGCTGCGACGGCGATGCGGCCACCGCCAACGACGCCGGAGTCGCGATGGACGCCCCCATGATGGACGACGACGCGGGCTGCGAGCCCCGGGAGACCGCGGCGACGGACCCAGCGCTCACCGCGTGGCGCCCGACGGGTACGCGGATCACGGGCGCCGGGGACCTGCCGGGGAGCGCGCTTCCGCTTCGCGACGCCTGGCGCACCATGCACGGCGACACGGCCAACTCGGACCACGCCTGGGTCGCCACGGCGCCGATGCTGGAGCTCGCGTGGACCGTCGAAACCGAGTTCTACATCCCCGAAGGCCCCACCTTCGACAACGTCGGCAACCTCTATTTCAGTCCGCTCTTTCCCCGCGAGGACGTGTCCTTGATCTCGCTGAACGCGGAGACCGGGGAGCGGAAGTGGGCGATTTCCGGCGACGGAACCAACGCGGGAAGCGGGGCCATCCTGGTGCTCGACGACCCCGACGAGCCCGGAGAGCAGCGCATCTATCACATGAGCTTCACCGAGGCGATGGCGCTCCGGCCCGACGGGACGGAGCTCTGGCGGGTGCCGACGGAGCTCGAAGCGCCGCCCGACATGGTCGGGGTGCGGCCGCCAACGCACTCCTTCGGGTTCAACTACCACCCCCAGGCGGACGCCCTCATCGGCGTGACGCTCGGCGGCGACGTGCTCGCCTTCGACCGGACGACGGGGGCGCGGCTCGCGCCGACCGTGCGGCTCCCGGGCGCCCCAGCGGCGATGGCCGACGTCGGCCTGCCGCCGGGCGTCGTCGAGGCGAGCAACGCGCTGACCGACGAGGTCTTCGGGACGGCGAACGGCCTCAGCTTCTTCGAGGTCATCATCGACGTCCTCTTCGGCGGCGGCTCACAGGTCACGAACTACTTCGGCATCGACCCGAACACGGGGCGCATCTTCATCGCGGCCACGGCCGAGGATGCGGCCGATGGCACCGAAGACGGGGTCTCCGAGCTCGGCGCCCTCTACGCCCTCGAGCTGGTCCCGGAGGGCCCGGGCGCCTGGACCCTCGCGATCGTCGCCGAGACGAGCTTCGTCGGCGGCACGGGCTCGACCCCGACGATCCGCGCCGACGGGCGCCGGGTCTACGTCTCGGACAACCTCGGCAACCTCATCACCTAAGACGCCGACCTCGAGGAGCTCTGGCGCCTCGACCTCGGCGCGCCCATCGCCGCTTCGATCGCCGTCGCGCCGGACAGCGGCGAGCTCTACGCGGTGACGCGCGAGGACATCTTCCGGGTCACGGACCTCGGGACGAGCGGGCGCCTCGAGTGGGCCGCGGATCTCTCCCTCGCCTTCGCGGACGACCCGAACGTCGAGCAGCGCTTCAACGCGCTCACGCCCACCATCACCGCGAACGGGGTGGCCGTGAGCGTCGGCGGCGGGACGACGTTCCTCGACCGCGAGCTCTTCTACAGCATCGGCGTGGGGCTACTCGACCGGGAGACCGGCGTGCTCCGTAGCTTCGCGGAGGGAAGGGAGGAGTCCATCGCCGTGACCTCCGTCGCCGCCGACGGAGGACTCTATACGGCGGCGTCCCCCGTACGGCGCGTGTCGACGCGGGCGCTCTTCCCCGATCGGACGGCGCCGATCACGGGCGGCATCTCGCGCTACCGCCCCGTCCGGAACGACCTGCTCGTGCGCGACGCGGTATGCGCGGCGCAGGCCCGAGCGGCGGCGTCCACGGAGCCCTCGGCGGCCGTCGACGCGCGGCACGTCGACACGCTGCTCGCGCAGGCCGAGGGTGCGGTCGCCCGGGCGCTCGGCGACGGCGATCTCTCGCCGGAGAGCGCCGAGGCGCTGGGCACCGGACTCTCCACGATCCGCGCAGAGCTCGGCGCGGCGACGCTGGACGCATCGGCCACGGCGCTCGACGGCCTTTGCCAGCGTCTCGCGCGCGGCTGCGACTGACGCGCCTCGGAACGCGCCGCGATGGCGGGGTCACTTTCGGAAGGCCCGGGCCGCCGCCGCGAAGTCCGGATGCGCCATGGCCGCGAGCAACCGGTCGGCGTCCCCCGCGGCCGACCCGTCCACCAGCGCCTCGACCGCCTCCCGCATCTGCGCCTTCGTCTGGCGGAGCGGATGCGCCGGCGTGTCCAAGAGCCCGCGAACCGTCGCCGCCGCCTCCGCGTCGAGGTCCCCCTCGCCGACCACGCGCGAGACGAGCCCCATCGCCCGCGCTTCCTCTGCCTCCAACGTCCGCCCCGTGAGCACGAGGTCCCGGGTCGTCGCCGGTCCGATCTCCCGAACCAGCCGCGGGATGCCGCCCCACGCGAGCGGGATGCCGAGCGGCACCTCGGGCAGCGCGAAGCGCGCGCCCCGCGCGGCGATGCGAAGATCCGCCGCGAGGAAGAGAAGCAGCCCGCCGCCGAGCACGTGCCCGCGCGCCGCGGCGACCACGACCTGCGGCAGTGCCTCGAGGGCCTCGACGGCGTCCTGCCCCTGCCGCGCCCACGCCCGCGTCGGCGGCCCTTCGCCGAGGAGCGCCGCGACGTCGTGGAGGTCCGCGCCCACCGACCAGCTCCCGCCCGCGGCCTCGAAGAGGACGACGTGCACGTCGTCGCGCTCGCGGAGCCGCCCCGCCGCCTCGATGAGCTCCGCGAGCAACGCCCGGCTGAGCGCGTTCCGCTTCGCCGGCCGGTTCAGCGTGAGCGTCGCGAACGGGCCTGTGGTCCGTGTGAGGACGTGCGGGGAGCTCATGCAGTCGACGCTACCAGGGCGCGCTGTACCGGGTGCCACCGAGACACCCGCGCACCGACTGGGGCAAGCCGGTCTCCGACCGGCGGCGCGCCCCCGATATCCGCGGTAAGCGACGTGCCTCCGCCGCGGCCCATAGCTTGGCCGCATGTCCTTTGTCGCCAATGCCACCCGCGCGGACCGGAGCTTCGCTCGCCGCAACGCCCCCTTACCTCCAGCCGGCGAGTTCGAGCTCGGCTTGGTCCTCGCCGGCGCCGTGGCTGCGGGCGCCTACACGGCCGGTGTCTTGTCGTACGTCTTGGACGCCCTCGATGCGTGGGAGGACGCCAAGAACAACCACCCCAGCACGGTCGATGCGCCGCCCCATCGCGTCCGCATTCCCGTCGTCAGCGGAGCCTCGGCCGGGGCCCTCTCCGCTGCGCTCCTCGCGCGCCTGGTCGACCGTCGCACTCCTCAGGCGATGGCCGAGCACCCGCTCTACTCCGGCTGGGTCGACTCCGCGGACGTCGGCGACTTTTTCTCCACGTCGGACGTGGGGCGCGATCCCATCGCCTCCTTGCTCAACGGCCAGCCCCTCGAGGCCACACTCACGAAGAGCTTTCGCGCTGCGGCACAGCTCGGGGAACGGAACCGCACAGAGATCTTCCGAGACCTGAGCGTGATCCTCTCGCTCACGAACCTCGAGGGCGTCGCCTACTGGTCCGCCTTCCGCGGGCAGGGGAGTCGCGGCTACGGAATGGCCACGCACCGGGACCACCTTCGGTTTGCCGTGGGCCCTGCGCAGCCGCCCTACCTCAACGAGCGGGCCCTCGACGTCAGCAAGGGCCCCGCGGAATCGAACTGGCCCCTCCTCCGCACCGCTGCGCTGGCGAGCGGCGCGTTTCCCGGCGTGTTTCGCGCCCACACTCTCCCGCGGCCCGCCGACGACTATGCCTACCGCGTGATTCTCCAGGACGAGAAGGGGGTCGCGCTTCGTCCATTGACTCCGCACAAGCTTCCCGAGCGCGTCGAGACGACCAACGTGGACGGCGGCGCCATGAACAACGAGCCGTTGGAGCTCGCGCGCGAGGTCCTGGCCGGTCGCTTCAAGCGCAATCCACGCGGTGGACTGGAGGCGAAGCGCGCGGTGGTGCTGGTCGACCCCTTCCCCGAACCGCCGGCGCAGGCGACCCGCCAGGCTGAGAAGCCCAACCTCGTCGACGTGGTCACCAAGCTCGCCAACGGCTGGAAGCAGCAGGCGCGGTTCGACCCATCGAACCTTGAGCTCGCGGACGCCCGGGACGTGTACAGCCGCTTTCTCGTCTCGCCGAGCCGCTCCGACTCGACGAAACGACACCTGGCCGGAGGCTTCTTCGGCGGGTTCGGCGGGATCTTCTCCCGGGCCTTCCGCGAGCATGACTTCTATCTCGGCCGGCTGAACGCACGCGTGTTCCTCGAGTGCCACCTGGCGCTTCCAGAGGACAACCCGCTCTTCGACCACTGGTCCGACGAGCAGATCGCCCACCACGCCTCGCGCTGCCGCCCCGGTCACCTTCCGGTCATCCCTCTCACGCAGGCGCTTCGCGACGCCCCGAAAGCCCTACCTTCATGGCCGCGGAACGACGTCGACCTGGACGCCGTCGAGCGACTCGTGCGCGATCGCTTCGACGCCATCTGGGAGCCCCTCCTGAGGCAGGCCAACGTCGGGTTCACGGGTCGCCTCTGGCTGGGTCCGGTTCGCCGGAACGTGCGCAAGCGTCTGGCCGACTGGATGGTCACGACGCTTCGCGACGAGCTGAGGGACTGGCGCCCATAAAGCACCGCCGCAGCGCTCGGGGCAGGTTCCCGCGCCCATCGCGTACCCTTCGGAAGGAGGTCACCCACGGGATGGCGCTGGGGCGTGGCTCTGCTCGTGCTCGCGGGGTGTGGCGGGGAAACGTTCCTCATCGTCGATGGGGGCGCAGCGCCGGACGGGGCGTCGCGGTGCACGAGCGACGCGCTCTGCGACGATGGGATGTTCTGCAACGGCCTCGAGCGCTGCCTGCCCGGCGCTCCCGGGGCCGACGCCGCGGGCTGCGTGCTCGGCGCCTCCCCCTGCCTCGCCGGCGAGCGCTGCGACGAGGGGGGCGACGCCTGCCTCGCGAGCTGCGCCGTCACGCCCGATGCCGACGGGGACGGCGTCGACGCCATCGCCTGCGGGGGCATCGATTGCGACGACACCCGCGCCGACGTCTTTCCCGGGAACACCGAGATCTGCGACGCCGCGAACCTCGACGAGGATTGCGACCCGACCACCTTCGGCCAGGAGGATCGCGACGGGGACGGCTTCGTGTCCGCCCGCTGCTGCAACCCGAGCCCCGACGGCCTGCGCTGCGGCGCCGATTGCAGCGACCAGCGCCGGGACGTGCGCCCCGGCTTCATCGAGGTCTGCGACGGGGCGGCAACTCGGGCCTCCAGCGCGGCGCAGGCGGGGCCACGGGAGTGGCGCCGAACCGCGTGGTGATCGCTGGCGGCACGGCGCTTCGTTGCGTGGCCGCGCTCGCCCTCGGGAACCTGCACGCCTGCGCCCTCGTCACGACGGCGACGCCGGGCCGCTTCACGCCCTACTGCTGGGGTCAGGGAAGCATCGGCCAGCTGGGCACGGGGGTGGTGGGCAACGCGAGCGTGGCCGGTCCCATGCTCCTGAGCGCGGGCAGCGGGGAGGTGGCCGACGCGACAGGCTTCGCGCTGAGCCAATCCGCCACCTGCGTCCTTCGGGCCACGGGGGCCGGAGGCGACAGCGAGCTCTGGTGCACGGGATCCCGCGGGGGCGGACAGCTCGGGGATGGGTCGATCACGGGCAGCGTGAGCTTCCTGCAGCGCATCGTCGGCCTCTGACGTCGCAGCCTCGGAGGCGCCCATGCGTCGCCGCGCCGCCTTCCTCCGCTGGCCTTTGCCGTCGCGCGGCTCATGGTCGCCCCCGAAGCGGGCTGTCGCCGCCATGGCCGCCACCGGCCGCACGACGAAGGGAGGCGAGGCCAAGACGGGAGGCACCTCGCCGGGGTTCCTCCGCCGGACGCGGCACATCGCTCCCGCGTGCGCACGGCTGCTCGCCGGACGTTCGTTCGTGTGCTGCGTCCGCGAACGTGGTAGCGCCGGCGTGGATTCGTCACCGCCGTCGGTGTTCACCGCGGGTCCGAAAGAGGACCCATGCGCTGCTCCACTGCGACCCTACGAACCCTCTTCGCCGCCGTCTGGCTGCTCGCCGCCTGCGGCGACGACGATGGGGCGATGGACCCGGACACCGGCCCTGGCGACGCGGGCACGGTGGACGCCGGCATGGACTCCGGAGTGGATTCCGGCACGGACAGCGGCATCGACGCAGGGGACGACGACGCGGGCACCGGCGACATGGGCGACACGACGGCGCCGACCCTGACCATCACCGACGACGCCGACGGCGTCGCGATGGGCGACGTGCTCTTCACGCTCACGCCCTCCGAAGACATCGGGGCGTCCCTCGCCCCCGAAGACGTGGTCGTCGAGGGCGGGACCGCCGGGGCCTTCACCCCCGGCGCCGAGGGCTCCGCCACGCTCGTGGTGACGCCCCCCGTCAACGCCATGGGGACCCTGACGCTCACCGTTGCCGCCGGCGCCTTCGAAGACCTCG
>JBCDGX010000015.1:0-20795 GCA_038750805.1 Myxococcota bacterium | reverse complement strand
GGCCTCGTGGCGCGGGCGGTGGCCGGTCAGGCCCTGGCGCCCGGGCTCGGCCATGCCCCCGTCGAGCTCCACTCCGCGCACGCGCCCCTCGCCGACGAGCGCGCTCGAGGCGCGGACGAAGGCGTCGAAGCGCGGCTCCGGGCCGAGGGCGGCGTCGAGCGTGCGCGCGATGGCCGCCGCGTCCCGGGCGCGCTCGGCGGCCTGGGAGCGCCGCCCGAGCTGGATCGCCGTCACGCCGAGGAGCGCGAACGCCCCGATGAAGGCCACGCTGAGGGCCACCACGAGCTGCCCCCGAAGGCCCAGGCCGATGCGCATCAGCAGCGATCCTAACGCCCTTCGGCGCCCGTGGAGTACGTTCGCGCCATGACGGACGAGAGCCAGCGGGCGATGGCGACGTGGATCGGCACGCTCTCGAGCGGCGGGTTTCTTCGCGACGCGGACGACGAGGCCGGCATCGGTGCCGCGGCCGCGTTCGTGGGCGAGGCGCGCCTCGCGGAGCTCCGGCGCTGGATGGTCGAGCAGCCCGAGGCCGAGATTCAGCGCGAGCAGCGCATGGCCATCACCGTGCTCATCGCCATGGCGCACGCCGATCGCGTCGTGGACCCGGCGGAGGTCGCGCTCCTCGAAGAGGTGATCGCCAAGAGCCGCCTCGACGCCGCGACGCAGGCGAAGCTCGCCGGGAGCATCCACGATTGGCCGGCGCTCCCGGAGAACCTCGCGGACCTGCTCACGCACCCGGTGCTGCGCGAGCTGCTCCTCGCCCTGGCGTGGGAAACGGCCGTGAGCGACGGGACCGTCGACCGCGCGGAGGAGGTCTTCGCGAAGGTGCTCGCGATGCGCATGAGCATCGACGCCGATCGCTGCAACGCGATCCGCGACGCCATCGTGAAGCGAACGCGCTGAGCGCGCGGGCCCTCAGGCGCGCGCGAAGACCGCCACGCTACCCGCGTAATCGCGCGGCTGCTTCCGCGCCGGGATGGGCGGCGGGAGCCCCTCGAGGCTGGCGACGAGGAGCGCGCGATCGCCCGGGTCGAGACGCGTGAAGCGAAGCCCCACGGAGCGCTCGCGGTCCGTGGTTCGCCGGCCGCGGATCACCCGCACGACCTCGGCCTCGGCGTCGATGAAGCTGATGCGCTCGGGGAGGCGCAGGGAGATGAAGACGACCTCGCCGAGGGCCACGCCATGCGGGCTCGGCACGAGCATGCCCGTGTCGCTCACGTCCGAGGTCTCCGTCGCGAGGAGCCGGAAGCCCTGCTCGGCCACGACCTCGCAGCGCGTCTTCACGGCGCGGCGGATGGCGCCCCGGGGCTTCGGTCCCTCGAGGAGGAGCTCCGGCCCCGCGAAGAGAAGGGGGCTCGGGACGTCGAGGGAAAAGGGCTTGTCCTCCGGGCTGGCCGGAAAGGGGCCCTCGAGATCGGGCGGAAAGGGCGGGTGCGGGTCGCTCATCGGCTCCTCCGCCGCGAGCGTCGTACATCCACCTACATCCCGCCAAAAAACGGCGCCCCCGGCCCCGCCCCCTTCAGTCCAGCAGACGCCCGAGGCGCATCTTCAGCTCGGCATAGCGCCGGAAGAAGGCCGGATGCTCCGCGCGGAAGTGGCTGATCACGCGGCGGTCACGGGCCGTGAACATCAGGCGCTGGACGGCCGCGTCCAGGATGGGCCGGAGGTCCTCGAAACTCTCGTAGGGGCGCACCATCTCGGCGCTTCGGCCCTCCTCGAAGCGCTCCACGCGGCCCTCGGGGCCCGGCGTGCCGTAGACGTAGCCGAGGGTCTCGGCGTGCTCGGCCTGTATGGTCTTCACGACCATGCTCCCGCGCAGATCCGGGAGCTCGTCCCGGGCGAGCACGATGTCGAAGGGGTGGGACGACGCCTTGTCGAGGGCCGCGCCCCCGGTCATCTCCGCCGTCAGCTCCCAATCCTCGGAGCCGAGGAGCTCGCCGAGCGCCGGAAGCTGCCCCGTGTCGCTCTCGACCACGAGGATGCGCGGCCGGAGCCCCTGCGTCGCCGCGATGGAGACGTCGTGATAGGCGACGCGCGCCAGCGTGAGCAGGATGCCGAAGGCCTCGTCGTGCACCGCGAGGGACTCGCGCAGCACCGAATCGTCCCGCGTCGCCTTCGCACGCTCGCAGGCCAGCCCGACCTCGCGCACGAGCCGGGGCACGTGGTCCCGGGACTTCGCGATGACGTCGTGGGCCCCGCCGCGGAAGGCCTCGATGGCGGCGTCGACGCTGCGCCGGCCGCTCAGGACGATGACCGCCGTCGAGCCCGTCCCCTGCCCCTTCACCTCGCGGACGAGCTGGAGGCCGCCGCTCGGCCGGTCCAGGTCCTGGTCGACGAGCACCACCGGGTAGTACTTCCGCGTCAGCCGGTCCTGGGCCTCCGCGAGGCTCCCGACGGCACTGACCACGTAGCCCTTGGCGTCGAAGAGCTTCTTCAGGCCGGCGGCGTGCGCGGGGTTTCCCTCGGCGATCAGGAGCTCGTCTCCGATGCCCATCGGCGCGATCCTGTCAGGCTCCGCCGCTGCGGGCGAGTTCGCGGCGGTCGCGGAAGGGCCCGGGCCCTCGCCACGCGAGCTCAGCGCGAGAAGGGGAGCGTGAGCTGGAGGCTTCCGCCGGGAGGATGGGGGAGCTGCCAGGTGCCCACGTTCGAGGCGAGGCAGCGCCCGAGGAGGTCGTCCCCGGTGGTGTTCCGGGCCACCCGCGTGTTCGTCACGCTGCCGTCCGCCTGGATGGTCAGGCCGATGACGACCGTGCCCGAGAGCGTCGGGGCGTTCCGCGTGGCGCGGTCGAAGCAGGTCTGCGCGCGGGCCTGGTAGTAGCGCTGGATCGTGTAGCGAACGCGGCCCGAGTAGAGCTCCATCTCGATGCCCCGGTCCTCCGGGGCGTCCGTCGACCCGCTGCCGGCGCTGCCGCTCATGGAGCTGGTCATCGAGCCCGTGGAGCCCGAGCCGGTCATCGCGGTCGTCATCGAGGCGCTCATGGAGGCCGTCATGGACGCCGTCATCGAGCTGGTCATCGATCCGCTCGACGTGCTCGTCCTCCCCGCCGTGGCGCTCATGGTCGCGGTGGTCCGGCTGGAGCCCCCGCCGTTCGCGGCGGCCGCGAGGTCCTCGCCCGAAGGCGGCGCGATGCCCGTGGGGAGCTCGGGCGCGCCGATCACCATCGGGTCCTCGGCCTGGGCGTGGCCCGCTTCGGCGACGGGCTCCTCCCCGCTTCCGCCGCCCATCAGGTAGCCAGCGAAGGCGCCCATCGCGAGCAGCGCGAGGGCGATCCCGAGCACGGTGCCCCAGGCCTTCTTCGAGCTCTGGATGCCCACGCCGGCCAGCGAGACGCCCATCATGGACGGGCCGCCGAAGGGGTCCGGGCCCATCTGCCCCGCGCCGGCGACGCCGGGGCTCAGGGGCTTCGCGGCGTCGCGCACGGTGCTCCCGGCGTCGCCCGCGGGCACGCCGACCTGCGTCGCCGCGATGGGCCCTCCGGCTTCTCCGGGGCGGGCGATGGTCGCTCCGCACTGGTTGCAGAAGCGCGCGTCCTCGCTGTTCTCGGCGCCGCAGGCCTGGCAGTACATGGCGCGGAGCATAACGGCCCCGCGGCTCACGTCATTCGCGCGGCGTCAGTAGTCGAGGGCGAGGTCGTGGCCGCCGCCGGACTCGTCGTAGCCGTAGTACACGTTCGGTCCGCGGGGGCTCGCCTCGAGCACCAGGCGGTGCGTGAAGGGTGCGGGCCCGTCGACCTTCTCGATGCGGAAGGGCGTCTCGTGGCGCTCGTCCTTGCCCGGGAAGGTGAAGGCGAGGCGCCCCTCCTCGGCCCGGAAGAGGAAGAGCTCGAAGCTGCCCTCGAAGAGCACGCGGTCCTGGTAGACGCCGCTCGAGCCCATGGACGGCACGAAGCGGAGCACGTGATGCGGCGTCGCCGGCGAGGTGGGCCAGGTGGTGATCCAGTTCCGGTCCACGAGGGCCTCGGCGGCCGCGTCCGGGTCCAGGACCTCCGGTCCGGAGGAGCAGGCCGCGAGGACCAGACCGAGGGAGAGGAGGGCGATGCGCATGCCCCGACCCTGCGGCCGCTTCGCGCCCTCGTCGAGACCCGACGCGCGCACCCCGTGTACCGCTCGATCCGGAGCCATGGCATCGTGTCCCGGTGCGGCGAAGGGTGCCGGTCGCGGCTCGTGCGATGGCTCTGCTGGCGCTTCTCGGCGCCTGCGGGGAGGACGCCGGGGCGCGCGGCGGCCTCGAGCTGCAGCTCGAGACCGACCTGATCCCCGGGGTCGAGCTGCGCACCGTCGAGGTCTTCGCGGCCAGCGCGGACGGCGTGCTCGCGGGTGCCGCGCTCGAGGAGCGGACCCTCGAGGCGAGCGAGGACTGGACCACGCCCCGGCGTCTGATGCGCCTCGCCCCGGGCGTGCTCGGGACCGCCACGCACGTCGCGCTGGTGGGCCGGAACCTCGCGGGGACCCGCCCGCTGACCGTGCGCCGGCCGGTGTCCGAGAGCGGTGCCCCGGTCCTCTTCCGCCTCACCCGGAGCTGCCGGGGCGTGTTCTGCGATGGCACCGAGACCTGCCTCGGCGGCCGCTGCGTGCCCCTCGCCTGCGCCCGCGGCGACGAGGTCTCCTGCCCGGAGCCGGCGTGCACCATCGACGACGACTGCCTCCCCGCGAGCCCCGGCTGCGGGACGCGCCCGCGCTGCGATGCCGGGGTCTGCTTCGTGAGCGTCGACTCCACGCCCTGCCCCGTCGCCCACTATTGCGAGCTCGGGGAGGGCTGCGAGGCCCTCCCGGGCATGGGGGCCTCGAACGGCGATGCGTGCGTCGGCGCCTCCGCCTGCGCGAGCGGCATCTGCCTCGAGGGCCAGTGCTGCGAGCGCGCCTGCGGTCCCTGCGAGACCTGCGTGGGCGGGCGCTGTTCCGTGCGACCGGGCGCGTCGGCGGAGCCCGGCGCGGAGATCTGCGACGGCCTCGACAACGATTGCGACCTCGAGACCGACGAGGAGGTCGTCACCGCAGACGAGGACGATTGCGGGGCCTGCCGCTTCGCCTGCGCCTCGAACGAGCGCTGCGATGGGCTCCGCTGCGTCGACGACGCGGTCTGCGAGCGGAGCTTCGGGCGCCCCTGCGCCGACCTCCAGGTCGCGAAGCTCCGGGCGCCGGTGCCGCACGACGCCGCCTTCGGGGCGACGCTGGCGGCCTCGGGCGAGCTCCTCGCCGTCGGGGCCCCGGACGACGGCATCGTGCTCGCGGGCATCGACCACGTGCCGACCGAGGACGCGCGCCCGCAGGCGGGGGTGACCGGTGGCGCCGTCCACGTCTTCCACCGCGAGGGCGAACGCTGGCGCCTCGAGGCCACCATGCGCCTGCCGGACCTCGAGGTGCGCTTCGACTACCGCACGGCGAACTACGGGCGCCTCGTCGCCGTCTCGAACGATCGCCTCGCCGCCGTGGGCGACGGCCTCGTGGGGCGCGACGTGCACGTCTACACGCGCGACGCCGACGGGCGCTGGACCGGGCCCGAGGTGGCGCGCGGATCGAGCTTCGTCATGGACGTCGGCTTCCTCGGCGACGGGCGGCTGGTGATCCTCCGGCGGACGAGCCTCGAGGTGGAGGAGGCCGTCGGGCCGGGCCCCATCACCATCGGGCAGACCGTCTCCTTCAACCTGACCACGCACGTCGCCATCGACGGCGAGAACCTCGTCGTCGCGTGGCAGACCGGCGTGAACCTCAGCTTCGGGACCCTCGAAGGTGGCTTCACGCGCCTCACGGACCTGACGCAGATCGTCCGGGACGTCGTGCTCGACGGCGCGCAGATCCACGCCATCAACGGAGGTCTCGGAGGCTTCCCGCCGCTCCTGACGATCTCCCCGGACGGCATGGAGTGGGAGACGCGGCTCACGACGGGGCTTCCGGAGCGCGACTGGCGCGCCCTCGCGGCCATGGGCGATTGGATCGCCGTCGGCGCGCCGCGGGACCCGCTGGCGGACGCTCCCCTCGTCGGGGCGGACACGCGCTTCCGCCCGGACCGGCGCGGCGACCAGGGCTCGGTCTACCTCTACCCGCGCTCCGACGCGGGGGTGCCCTTCGATCGGCCGCTCTACCTCCGCCCGGCGGAGGCACGCCCGGGCGCCGAGTTCGGCGCCTCGCTGGCCACGGACGGTCAGCGACTCTTCGTGGGGGCGCCGAGCGACGCCACCGGCGGCGCCGCAGATCCGGACGGGGACGCGATCCCGCGCGCCGGCTCCGTCACCATCTGGCGCCTCGCCCCTTGAGGCCGGGCCGCCTTCGTCGTTCGGATTTGGCGAACGGCATACCGACTGGTAGCGTGAGGAGTCTAGGTAGCGCGGGAGGTGCGGGATGGGTTGGCGTGGTCCCTCGAGAGTCGTGAGCGTCGTGCTTTTGGGCCTCGCGGCCGCCTGCGCGCCCTCGGATCGCACGGACCCGGGCCTCGACCCGGAGGTCCCCTCCACGACCTCCACCGGCGCCATCGTCGACGTCGACCAGGTGATGGTCGCCGACCCCAGCGCCATGCCGGCGGCGGTCTTCGGCGGGACGCTTACCCCGAGCCTCGACGGCACGCTCGCCCTCGCGGCGGAGCCTGCCCGCGATCGCCTGCACGTCGTCGATCTCGCGGTCGTCACCGAGGCGCCGGGCCCGCTGACGAGCCTTGCGCTCGAGGCCGGGGACCAGCCCTGGCGGAGCGTGGCCGTGCCCGGCGGCTGGGTCGTCTCGCTTCGGGGCGGCGCCGTGCTCCGCGTCGACGAGGATCTCCGCGAGCTCTGGCGCGTCGCCCTCCCGGAGCCGCGCGGGCTCGACGTGGGCGGCGAGTCCGTCTGGGTCGCGACGCTCAGCGGCGCGCTGGTCGAGCTCGACGTCGAGGACGGCGCCATCCGCGGCGAGACCCAGCTCCTTCCGGACCTTCGCGACGTGGTCGTCGCGCCGACGGGCGACCTCTACGTGAGCCGCTTCCGCGCCGCGACGGTGCTCCGGCTCCGCGGCCTGGAGGTCATCGACACCTTCACGCCGCCGGCGATGGGAGGCTTCGAGGCGCGGGTCGCCTGGCGCCTCACGCTCGCGCCGGACGGGACGCTCGTGCTCCTTTCGCAGATGCACGGCACGGGGACCATCGAGAACATCCCGCCGCCCTCCACCGGGTCGGCGTCCGAGCGCACCCCGCGCCGGAGCGGCGGATACGCGAGCGCGGCCCCGCCGTCCTCATCGGCGCCGCCCACGGGCGTGCCCTCGGAGATCGGCGCCGTCACGCCGCAGATCGCGACCTTCGGCCTCGGCTTCACCAACCTCCGGCGCATCGTCCTGCCGGAGCTCAGCCTCGCCGTGGACGTGGCCGCCTTCGGCGCCGGCAGCGACAAGCGCTTCCTCGTCGCCACGACGGGCGTGCATGCCGCGCGCCTCGTCGACCGGAGCGGCCAGGTGACCAGCGAGCTCCCGGCGTCCCTCGCCGTCGACGACGAGACGGGGCTGAGCCCCTTCGGCGCGCGCGGCCTCGTGACGAGCGTCGCCTTCGGCGCCGACGGCCAGCCCTTCGCGCAGAGCGCCGGCGACTCCCGTGTCTTCGGCGAGCGCGGCCTCGGCCACGTGCTCTCGGACACGCCGGCCTACGACGGCGGGCGCGTGCTCTTCCACGAGCGCCAGGAGACCGGGCTCGCCTGCGCGAGCTGCCACCCCGAGGGCAGCGACGACGGCCACGTCTGGGAGTTCCTCATCGGCGGGCCGCGGCGCACGCAGCCGCTCGGCGGCGGGCTCGCGGACTCCGCGCCCTTCCACTGGGACGGCTCCGTGCCCTCACTGACCGCCATCGTGCGGCACAACATGGACCTCATGGGCGGCATCGCGAGCGAGCTCCAGGTGCGGGCCGTCTCGGACTGGATGGACGCGCTCCCGGCCGACTACGCCGGCACCCTCGCCGAGCCCGCGACCCTCTCCCGCGGCGAGGCGATCTTCGAGGCCGAGGGCTGTGGCAGCTGCCATGCCGGCGCACGGCTCAGTGACGGGCTCCGCCATCGCCTTCGTGGCGTGGCCCTCGACACGCCCTCGTTGCGCGGCGTGGCCCTGCGCGAGGCGCTCTTCCACGATGGCTGCGTGCCCTCCCTCGACGCCCTCGGCACCCTCGACGAGTGCCGCGACGGCGTTCACGACCTGGAGGGTCGGGACGCCGGCGAGCGCGAGGACCTGAAGCGCTTCGTCGCGTCGCGATGAGGCCGCTCAGCCCCGGCCAACGGGCGTCATGGCGTCCCAAAGGCGATCGAAGGCCTCCCGGTAGGGGCGCACGAAGCGCGGGTCGTCCGTGATGAGCAGGTTCTCCTGGTTGTGCTCGGCGGCGCTCCGCGTCCAGTTGTAGCTGCCGGTGATCACGAGGCGCGCGTCGAAGACTGCGAACTTGTGGTGCATGTGGTGGCGGCTCCCGTCGACGCGCACCTCGAGGCCGGCCCGGGCGAGGCGGGCGACGTCCGAGCCCCGGTCGCGGCTCTTGTCCTCGTCGGTGAGCACGCGGAGCTGCACGCCGCGCCGATGCGCGTCGAGCATGGCCTTCGCCACGCGGTCGTCGGTGATCGTGAAGACGCAGACGTCCACGTGAGCCCGGGCCTGCGCCAGCGCGCGCCGGATGGCGTCGAGGCAATCGGCGCCGGGGCTGAAGCGCACCTCGGCGCTCGTCCCGGCCGCGCTCCCGCCCGTCGCCCGCGGCTGGATGGCCTTCACGACGTCCTCGAGCCACTCGAGGACCTCGCGGTTCCCCTTCCCCTCGATCGCGTCGCGGGCCAGCGCGAAGGCGCGGTGGCGCACGAAGTCGAGCTGCTCCTGGCTCGGGGAGAGCTCCACGAAGAGCTCCCGAAGCGCGTGGCGCTCCCCCCGCGAGAGTCGGCGGTCCTCGAGCGTGGCGGCGAGCGCCCCATCGATGGCATCCCGGTCCATCGGGCGAGCGTACCCGCCGAGGCGGCCTTCGTCGCCGCCGCGTCGCCGGGTCGGGAACACCGCGGGCCGCGCGTGGCGTTCCGATGAGGTGAAGCTCGTGGAGACCGAGGGCGATCTGCTCGACCAGGACGTCGAGGTGCTCGTGAACGCCTGGAACCGGAACGTCCTCCCCTGGTGGCTGCTGCGCCCCGGACGCCTAGCCCGTCGATGACGCCAGGCGCGCGAGGAAGATGCTGTCGCGCCACTCGCCCCGCACCCACCAGCGCTCCCGGAAGAGGCCCTCGCGAGCGAAGCCGCGCTTCTCGAGGAGCGCGAGGGAGGCCGCGTTGTCCGGATCGACGTCGGCCTCGAGGCGATGGAGCGCCAGCGCGCCGAAGGCGTGACCCACCACCGCGTCGAGGGCCTCACCCATGTAGCCCCGCCCCCAGGAGGCGCGGCGCATCATGAACCCGAGCTCCGCGCGCCGGTTCTCGCCGGCGAAATGGAAGAGCGCGATGCGGCCCACGGCGGCGCCTTCGTGCGTCTCGAGCATCCACGTGAGCGCGCGACCGCTCGCGTGCCCGTCCACGTCCCGGGCGTGGACCTCGGCGGCCTGCGCGCGCGTCGTGAGCGGATCGCCGGACCAGTAGCGCATGCACTCCGGGTCCGAGAGCATCGCGAAGTAGGCGTCCACGTCGTCCGGACGAAGGGCCCGGAGCCGGAGCCGCGGGGTCTCGAGCTCGGCGAAGGCGCTCATGGCGAGGGACGCGTCGCACATGCGGGAGCCCTCGGCCACCGGCCGCGACGCCTCGAGGGAGAGCGACCCTGCCTTGCGCCTCGGGGGTCACGGGTCGAGACTCGACCGATGCGTCTCCCCTTCGCGATCTTGGTGCTGGCGGGCTGCACGAGCACCGTGGTCTCCACCGGGGACGCGGGAGCGCCCGAGCGCGACGCACGCATCACGCTGCCGGACGATGCCGCGACGGATCTCCCGCCGGAGGAAGGTGTCGACCCGCTCGCCGACGCCGACGGCGACGGGCTCACGGATCGCGAGGAGCGCCTCGCGGAGGGCCTCGACTCGGACGGGGACGGTATCCCGGACGGCCTCGACCTCGACAGCGACGGCAACGGCCGGAGCGACTCCCTCGACGCCTTCCGCGACGCCACGGGAGCGCTCGGCGACCTCGACGGGGACGGCATCCCGGACTTCCGGGACGCGGACGACGACGGGGACTTCATCCCCGACGTCGAGGAGCTCGGTCCGGACGCGATCGCGGCGAGGGACACGGATGGGGACGGGGCGGAGGACTTTCGGGACCGTGACTCCGACGGGGACACGATCCTGGACGCCGAGGAGTACAACCCGGACTTCCCCGACGCGGATGGGGACGGGCTCCCCAACCAGCTCGACCTCGACAGCGACGGCGACGGGTTCTCCGACGCCGACGAGGCCGGCGACGACGATCTCGAGACCGAGCCCGTCGACACGGACCTCGACGGGACGCCGGACTACCTCGACCTCGATAGCGACGACGACGGGCTCGCCGACGACTTCGAACGCGAGCTCGGTCTCTCGCCGACGTCCGGCGATAGCGACGGCGACGGCGAAAGCGATCTCGTCGAGGCGGGCGCCGGGACCGACGGGCGGGACCCCGCGGACACGGTGGCGGCCCGCGGCTGGCGCGTCATCCTCGTGCCCTTCCGCCAGCCGGCCGAGCCCGCGGAGCTGGCGCCCGCGCTCACCTTCGACGTGCCCGCGGACACGGTGCCCATGGCGGTGGGGCTGGAGCTCCGGGACGTGGACGGCGCGCTTCGCTTCATCGATCGCATCGAGGTCGACACGACCTCCGAGGGCTGCGCGGCCGAGCCCTCCCGCGACGGCGACGGCGACGGTTTCGACGACGAGTTCGTCGCCCCGGCCCCGGGCAGCCGTCTCTGCTGGCGGGTGGTCGTTCGCCCCAACCGCACCGTCCCGGCACGAAACTGGGTGGTCAATCCCGAGTGTGAGAGGCGCGACCACGTGTCCGAAGCGACCCTCGCCGTCCGTGGGGCGGCGGATCCCCGGCCCGCCACGCGTCTCTTCGCCATCATCCCCCCGGACAGCTGCCTCATCGGACCCGATGACGGACGATGCTTCGCCTGCGACCTCGACGACCCCTGCCTGCCGCGCGGCGGCTGTCCGTGCTTCTGCTGAGGAGTCCGGCCCGCCTTGGTCGCGGCTCCCTGCGCGAGCCCGCGCGCGCCAGGGCCTCCGCGCCATGAAACGCACCGACCTCCAGGCGATCGTCGGGGCCGTGCGGCCGGGCGCGAAGCTCGAGGCCTGGACCTCTCTCACCGGCGGCGTGTCGGCGAAGGTGCTTCGCCTCGACCTCGTGCTCCCGGGCGGACGGCGCGAGGCCCTCGTCCTGCGCATGCACGGGGCGATGGCCGAGCGCCACGACGCCGCCCTCCAGCACGCGCTCCTCACCGCCCTTCACGCCCGCGGCGCCCCTGTGCCCGTCGCGCTTCATCATGCCGCCGACGGGCCCGGCGACATCGGTCCCCACGTCGTGATGATCTTCGTCGCGGGCACGACGCCGGTCGACGGCGACGACGCCATCCTGCGCATGGCGGAGACGCTCGCGCAGATCCACGGCGTGCCCACCGAGGGCCTCCCGGCGCTGCCCGAGCGCCGCGACCCGGTCGCCGAGGTCTTCGGCTTCCTCCCGGAGGGGGAGGGCTGGGAGCCGCTCCGCGCGCGGCTACGAGGCCTGCCGGACGCCCGCGATCCCGCGCCGCCCCGGCTCCTCCACGGCGACTTCTGGCCGGGCAACGTGCTCTTTCGCGAGGGGGCCCTCGTCGCCGTCCTCGACTGGGAGGACGCCGCCCTCGGCGACCCGCTCTCCGACGTCGCGTGCAGCCGCCTCGAGCTTCGCTACCTCCACGGCGCCGAGGGCGCGCAGCGCTTCACCGACGCCTACGCGCAGCGTCGCGCCGTCGACGCCGGGCGGCTCAGGCTCTGGGACGTATACGTCGCCGCCGCCGCCCAGCGCTTCATGGGCGAGTGGGGGCTGCCGCCCGAGCGCGAAGCTGCGATGCGCCGCGTGGCTCTCGAGAGCCTCCGCGAGGCGGGCGCGGCGCTCGGCGTATCTGCCGAGCCCCCGCCCGCCTGAGGCGGGGGCCTCAGCTCATCTTCACGCGATAGAACATCGCGTAGAGGAGCGGCACGACGCCGAGGGTGAGCAGCGTGCTGAACACCAGGCCATACATGATGGCGACGGCCATGGGCTCCCACATCGCGCCGCCACCGAGGTAGAGCGGGATGAGCGAAGCGACGGTCGTCGCCGTCGTCAGGAGGATGGGCCGAAGGCGCCGCTGCGCGGCCTCGATGATCGCCTCCGCCGGCTCGCGCCCGAGCTCGTAGCGTTCGAGCTCGATGCGTTCGATGAGCACGATGGCGTTGTTGATGACGATGCCCGCGAGGCTGACGACGCCGAGGAGCGTCATGAAGCCGAAGGCGCTCCCCATCACCACGAGGCCGATGGCCACGCCGATGAGCGCGAGGGGAATCGTCGCGAGCACGATGGTGCTCTTCCTGAGCGAGTTGAACTGCGTCACCAGCAAGAGAACGATGAAGAGCCCCGCGATGGGCAGCTTCGCCGCGATGGACTCGTTCGCCTTCACCGACGACTCGATCTCGCCGCCGAGCTCGTAGCGGTAGTCGAGGCCCCAGGCCTCCTGCTGCTCGTCGAGCCAGGGCTGGAGCTGCCCGATCACGTCGATGGCCGTCGTGTCCGCGCTGACCTTCGAGTAGACGGTCACGGTCCGCAGCGCGTCCCGGCGGAGCACCTCCGAGGGCTGGAACTCGAGCTCCACGTCCGCCACCTGCCGGAGCGGCACGGGCCCGGAGGAGCCGACGATGGAGAGCGTCTCGAGGCGGTCGACGTCCGCGGAGTCCGCGAGCACCGAGCGCATCGTCACCGGGATGATGTTCTCGTTCTCCCGGAACTCCGTGACCTGGAGGCCGCTCAAGAAGGTCTGGAGCGCCACGGCCACGTCCTGGTTCGTCACGCCCGCGCGCTCGGCGCGGCCCTCGTCGACGCGGATGACGAGCTTCTTCACCCGCGCGCCCCAATCGTCGCCGATGTTCGTGACGCCCGGCGTCTCCGCGAGCTTCGCCTTGATGCGCTCCACCTCGGCGAAGAGCCCCTCCGTGTCGCGGCCGCTCAGGCGGATCTGAATCGGCTTGTCGACGGCGGGACCGTTCGAGAGCGGCCGCACGTAGGCCTCGACGTCCGGGTAGCGGGCCACCACGTACTCCTCGAGGCGCCGCATGAGGTCGGCCTTGCCCTCGTGGCTCGTCGTCGAGAAGAGGATCTCGCTGAAGTAGGGCTTCGCCGGGCTCGGGTTGTAGCCGAGCTCGAAACGCTGCGGCGTCAGGCCCGTGTAGCTGGTCCAGCTCGTCACGCCCTCTTCGGCCCAGCCGTCCTCGCCGGGCTCCGCGTCCTCGCCGACCCAGAGCTCGTCGCGGATGAACCCGTTGACGTCCTCGATCATCGCGTCGGTCTCTTCGAAGCGCGCGGCCGGCGGCATCTTCAGCTGCGCCATGAAGAAGGGTCCCTCGCGCGGCGGGAAGAAGATGTTTGGCACGAGCCCGAAGAGCTGCATGCCGCCCATGAAGGCGACGATCACGCCGACGATGGTGATCCAGCGGCCGCGGATGAAGAGCGAGAGCGTGCGCCGGTACACCCGGTAGAAGGGCGTATCGAAGGGGTCGTGGTCCTCCGGCTGGGCCTTCACCTTCAAAAAGAGCGTGCAGAGCAGCGGGATGAAGGTGAGCGCCAGGAGCCAGCTGATGAGGAGGGTGATCGTCACCACCTCGAAGAGCACGCCCGTGTACTCACCCACGGCGCTCTCCGCGAGGTAGATGGGCAAGAACGCGGCGGCGGTGGTGAGCGAGCTCGTCAGGAGCGGGACCTGGAGCTCCTTCGCGGCCTCCACGGCGGCCTCGAAGGGCGAGCGCCCCTCCTGCATGCCGACGAGCGTCGATTCGCTGACGACGAGCGCATTGTCGACGAGGAGGCCGAGCGCGATGATCAGCGCCGCCAGGCTCATCTGGTCGATCTGGATGCCCAGCACGCTCATCACGAGGATCGTGATGATCATCGTCGTCGGGATGAGCGCGCTGACGACGAGACCCGTCCGGAGCCCGAGGCTCAGGAGCATCACGCCGAGCACGATGGCGATGGCCTGAACGACGCTCTCGATGAAGTCGTCCACCTTCTGTTCGACTTCCCGGGGCTGGTAGTAGGTCTCGTGGAACTCGATGCCCCAGGGGTATTGGGCGGGCAGGCGCGCGAAGACCTGCTCCATGCGCGTGCCGAGCTCGAGGAGGTTGCCGCCATCGGCCATGGAGATGGCCAGCGTGAGCCCCCGCTCCGCGTTCGCGCGCACGCGGCCCACGGGCGGGTCCACGTAGCCGCGCTCGACCGTGACCAGGTCGCCGAGGGCGATCAGCTCGCCGCCGGGGAGCTCGAGGAGCGTCCGGCGCATCTCCTCGACGGTGCCGAAGTTGCCGCTCGGCTCGAGCACGATGGCCTCGCCGTCGAGGTTCAGCTCACCGCCGGGCAGGATGATGTTCCGCGCGACGAGGATGTTCTGGAGCGCGAGGGGTGAGAGCCCGATCTGCGTCAGCCGGGCGTTGTCGTACTCGATGAAGACGCGCTCGTCCTGGGCGCCGAGGATGTCGACCTTCGCCACCTCCCGGTCCCGGAGGAGCTCGTCCTTGATGGTGTCGGCGATGTCCTCGACCTCGCGGTCGGTGAAGCCGGAGTCCGCCGTGAGCGTGTAGAGGATGGGGTAGGTGTCGCCGAAATCGTCGTTGACGATGGGGCCGATGATCCCGTCCGGGAGCGAGCCGCGGATGTCGTCGATGGAGTTCCGGAGGTCGCTCCAGATGGGCGCCATGTCCTTGAACTCTTCGCGGATCGAGACGAGCACGACGCTCTGCCCGGAGCGCGAGGTCGAGGTCACGTAGTCGAGCTCGGGGATCTCCTTCACCACCTCCTCGATGGGATCGGTGATGAGGTCCTCGACGCGCTCGGGGCTCGCGCCGGGGAAGTTCGTGACGATCATCGCCACGCGGATGATGAAGCCCGGGTCCATCTGCCGGGGCATGCCGGCGTAGGCGCTCAGACCGGCGATCACGCAGACGGCGATGAAGGTCCCGGTGACCCGGTTCCGCTTCAGCGCGGTGCTGGTCAGGCTCACTGCTCGCCCTCGTCGTCCGCGGGCGCCTCGGCCTCGGGCTCGGCCTCGGCGGCCGGCTCCGGGGCGTCCTCGAGGCCGACGTTCGGCGCGCCGGGCACGCGCACGCGCATGCCGTCGGCGATGCGCGCCACGCCGGCCGTGACGATCAGCTGGCCGTTCTCGACGCCCTCGAGGATGGCGACGCCGTCGCTCGTGAGGTCACCGATGGTCACCGCGCGCCGGTGCACGACGCCGAAGCCCTCCTCGGTCCGCTCGACCTCGAAGACGAAGCGCCCCTGCCGGTCCTCGCCGACGGCGCTCGAGGGGAGGCGCAGCGTGGCGTCGCCCTCCTGCGCCTCGAAGGTGAGCTCGACCTCCGCGGCCATGCCCGGGCGGACCTGCTCGCTCGCCTCCTCCGGGAGGCGCACCGTGACCGGGTAGGCCGCGAGGTTCTGCCCCGTCGAGACGCCCACCTCGAAGACCGTGCCCTCGAAGACCGTGTCGCCGAGCGCCTCGAAGGTGATGCGCGCGTCAGCGCCCCGGGAGACCCGCTGGATGAGCGACTCGGGCACGCCGATGTCCACCTGGAGCTGGTTGCCGGACTGGAGCGTCGCGACGGGCGTGCCGGCCTGCACGTTCTCGTTCACCTCGACGTCCACGCTGCTGATGACGCCGGCGGCCGGCGCCTCGAGGCGCGTGTAGGCCTTCTGCCGCTCGAGGAGCTGGATGCGCTGGCCGTAGGAGGCCACCTGCATCTGCGCGCTCTCCGAGGCCGCGCGCGCGTTGTCGAGGTCCGAGCGCGAGGCGTTGTTGTTCTCGTAGAGCTCGCGGGTCCGCCGGTACTGGGCCTGGGCGTTCCGGAGGTTCGCGCGGGCGCTCGCGGCGTTTGCCCGGGCCTCGCGCACCTGAAGGTCGTAGTCGGCGTCGTCGAGGCGCGCGACGAGCTGCCCCTCACGGACCTCGTCGCCGACGTTGACCTCCACGGCCAGGATACGTCCGGCCACGCGGAAGCTCAGCCGCGAGCTCTCGCCGGCCTGGGCGACGCCGCTGAAGCTGCGCTCGGCGGCGCCGTCGCCGTCGGTGCAGACCGTGTAGCGAACGGGACGTACGAGCGGCTCGACGACCTCCTCGGGCTCGCCGCAGGCCGCGAGGGCCACGGGAAGGAGAAGGGAAGTGGCGATTGCGAGGTGCTTCATCGGTTCGTTCCTTCGCTCGAGGTCTCGGCGGCCGCGGCGGTCGCGTCGCGGGCCTGCTGGCGGCGTTCCGTGGCGAACTGCGAGAGCCGCTCGTAGATCGCGTCCCGTTCCTCCGGCGTGCGCTCGAAGTCGAAGGACCCGGCGGCGCGGCTCACGTTCACGTAGTCGACGAGGAAATCGTAGACGGCGTTCGCCGCGGCGAGCTCGCTCGTGAGCGCCTGGTTCTGAGCGTCGACGAGGCGGATGACGTCGACGGCGCCGCGCCGGTAGGCGTCGGTTACGAGCTCGAGGTTGGCCCGGGCGGCCTCGGCCCCGGCGCGGGCGAGCGCGATGCCCGGCCGCGAGGCGCCGGCCGCGTGCATGTTCGAGCGGATGCGCTGCTCGACGCGCTGCCGGAGCGAGTCGCGCGTGGCCCGGAGCTCGAGGATCTGCGCGCGGGCCTGCCGGATCTGCGCGTAGCGCGTGCCGCCGCTGATGATGTTGAAGCTCAGGTTGATGCCGATGTTCCAGGTGAACTCGTCGCGGCCGGGGAAGGGGATCTCGCCGCCGGAGAGGTTCTCGGAGCCCGTGCCGCCTACGGCCAGGATGTTGTTGAAGCCGCCGACGAGGGCGACGTCCGGCGCGTAGAGGGTGGTCCGCTGACCCTCGAGGGCCTCCTCCTGCGCGGCGAGGCTCCGCTCGATCTCGACGAGCTCGGGGCTTCGGCGGATGGCCTCTTCGGCGAGGAAGTCCCGGAAGATGCGGAAGCTCGCCGGGTCGTCGACGAACTCGGCGATGCGCGGGTCCGAGATGCGGCTCGCGAGGTCCGCTTCGCTGAGCTCCTCGAGGGCGAAGGACTCCTCGAGCGGCCGGTTCAGGACGCGGTTGAGCTCGATCTCGGCCTGGTTCCGCGTCGCGATGGCGTCGATGACCGCCGCGCGGCTGTCGGCGATGGTGATCTGCCAGCGGAAGACCTCTTCCCGGCCGACCGTGCCGATCTCCTGGCGGACCTCGGCGATGTTCAGGTTCACGCGGGCGCGGGCGAGGTTCTCGCGCTGCACGCGCTCGGCCGTCTGCGCCCGGAGCACGTTCAGGTAGGCTTCGAGGGCCTCGAGGATCACGTCGAGGCGGCGCGTGCCGAAGGTGCCGTCGGCGGCCGCGGCGACCTCCCGCTGGGTGCGGATGTTCGCGACGACGCCCGGCGAGTACAGGACCTGCGAGCCCTGGATGCCCCATTGCCACTGGCGCTCCGCCTGGCCGAAGGCGTTGGCGACGTCCGGGTCGGTCCAGGTCGCGTCGCTCACCAGATCGAGAGTCGGCAGGTAGTTGCCGCGGGCCGCGTCCACGTTCTCGACCTGCGCCTCACGGTTCGCCGCGGCCGCGCGGAGGTCCAGGTTGGCCTCGAGGGCGCGCTCGATGACCGAGTCGAAGGTCTCCGTACGTCGCGGCGGCCGGCGCACCTCGCCGACCAGCCGGGCTTCCGTGAGGATCGCGAAGCGCGGCGCGCGCCCGATGCGCCGGGCGGTCTCCACGTTGATGCGGAGCTCTTCGCGGGGCTCGAGGCGCACGGAGAACTCCGCCGGGTCGTCGCCTTCGAGGAGCCGCTCGAGGCCGAGGGCGATGCGGCGGACGCGGCGGAGCCGGTCCTCCTCGGTCGTCGTCGTCGCGAGGATGCCGCGGTCCACGAGCACGGGGCTCACGGGCGTGAAGCTCGGGAGCTGGCGCTCGATGAGGCCTTCGATGAGCCGGTTCATCTCCTCGGGCGAGAAGCGGAAGAGGGCGCCGACGTGCACGGCCTCGGCGCTCTCCGGGAGCGCCGCCAGCACGTCGGCGGCGCTCGCCTGGGCCCGCACGATCTCGATACCCACGCCCGCGCGCTCCGCCGCGGCGCGCGTGAAGGGCTCGAGGCTCTCGACGCTGGCGTAGAGACCCTCGTCCACGATGGCGACGACGCTGTCGAAGCGCACGACGTCGAGGAAGCGCGTCAGATCCCGCTCGATGTCGAAGAGGCCCGTGACGTAGGCGAGGTTGCTCCGTCCCGAGCGGTTGCCCTCCCGCGGGAGGCCCTGCAGCTCCGGCACGGCCCAGGGGAGGATGACCGGCTTCGGGAGCGGGTCCCGGCGGCCGGCGGCGAGCCCCATGAGCGGCCCGAGGCCGATCACCACGTCGACGTTCTCGGAGGCCAGCGCGGCTTCGAGCTTCGCCGTCGCGTCGTTCTCCGTCCCGTCCGCCGCGGTGTAGCCCTCGGGCAGGACGACGCGGCCGCCCTCGCCGATGAGCGCGCCGACCTCTTCCCGGAGCGACTCCGTGAAGCGGTCGAAGTACACCGAGCGCTGGTCGGCCACCACGGCGACGCGCAGCTGCCGCGAGCGGCGGCGCTGGGCCTCGGCGACCGAGGTCAAGGTCGCCAGGGCGACGAGGAAGGTGAGGGCGGAGAGGAGTGATCGGGGCATGGCTCGGCTCGGCCGGAAGGCGCTCACGCGCTGCCGCCCCACCGTCGCGCGACGGCGCCGAGCGTATACGCGCCGCGATCCGGCTGCGGCGGGCCGACCCTATCAGAACGAGAGGCCTACTCGCGGCGCCAAGCGATCCCGACGAAAGGCGTCACGTTCTGATGACCGAAGGCGACGCCCTGGGTGAGGCTCTCGCCGCCCCGGGTCTCGTAGTAGCGGATGCGGTAGGTGACCCGGAGCATCAGGTCCCAATCGCCGTAGATGGGGAAATAGCCGCCGGCACCGAACATCCAGGCGACGCGCGGCGAGGCGCGGAAGAGGCCATCGGTCGAGCCGTCCACCGCCGGCAGGTCCGTGCGCGCCTCGTCCCTGCGCACGGCGAGCGCGCCCCAGCCCATCTCGCCGAAGAGGTAGCGCCAGCGAAGCTGTAGAAGGGGGCCGGCCCAGACCTCGCTGTACGGGCCGCCGCCGATGGAGAGCGCGACGACGTCGCCGCTCTCGTCGAGGCCCTCGAAGCGCGCGCTCGAACGCCGGCCGGCGTCGATCTGCAGGAAGACCCCGAGGCGCACGAAGCGCCAGACCTCCGCCGTCACGAAGAGCGCGCTGGCGAACTGCACGTCGTTCACGAGCTGGTTGGCCGTCTCCCCGCCGATCTCCGCCTTCACCTGCTGCTCGGTCCGGAGCATCACGAGGCCCCCCTCGACCACCCAGCGCGCGTTCAGCCAGTCGTCGCGATGGGGGTCCGCCTGGGCCTCCGCGGTACGCGGGAGGCCGAGCGCCGCGAGGGCCCCGAGGACGAGGACGAGAGGGAGCCGCTTCATGCTCCCGCCGTAGTCGCCGCGCCGCCGGCCGTTACCGGCGGGCCGTCGAGGCAGGAAAATGGTCCGACCACGTCTCCGCGGGCGCGCTCCGGCCGCAGGGCTTGGGAAACAGGGAAAGGACGTCCTTCGTGAGGTGGGCCCAGTGCCCGCCGGGAGCGGCCAGGGAACGCACCGCCTGGGGATCGTAGAAGCGATACCAGCCATGCACCTTGGGCGCGACGAGCGATCTTCCGTCGTGTCGTCGCCCGGCGATGGCGCGCTCCGGGACTTCGGACGCCGCCACCCATGGCACGCGCGCGTCGGCGTGGGCGAGGATCCGTCGAGCGTCGTCCGGGTGGATACGCCCCCACGCGCGGATCACGTCGTCATGGCCGCCTTCGCACACGAACCTGCCGTCTTCATAGAGCGCGAGCGCGTAGGTCGGGATGGGATGGCATTTGTAGTAGGACTGATGCTCTCGACCGAGGAACAGACCGTCCCTTCGCTCGGGCGTGTCGGGTCTCTCCCGGACGTCCGCGAGGCGCTCGACCCAGGCCCTGATCGGGGCGGGAGGGTCACAGGCCACCGCGTAACGAGAGTCGGGCCGTTCGCCCTCTCGCTCCACCACGAGCTGTCGAGCGCTGCCGCAGTCCACGCTCGAGCCCGACGGGACGAACTGCCAAAACGGCTCGGCGAAGGACGCCTCGAGGTCGCGGAACATGTCGGCCATCTCCGTGCGGTCGAGGCAATCGATGCGCCCATCGCCCAGCGAGCACTGCGCCGGTGCCGGCGGACGGCGGATCCGGAGGCCGCTCGCGTCGACGACGACGTAGAGAAAGTCGTCCTGGCTTGCGCTCACGCGAGTGATGCGGGTGGACACACCGGTCGGGTCGCAGGTACCGCCGCCGAGCTCGACGACGCGCAGCGCTCCGGGGAGCGGCACGGGCTCGCCCGGCGATCCGCGCGCCATGCCTCGCTTCGCGGGCCCGTCGATCGGCCGAGGCATGGAGGTCTCCACCAGCGTCACCGCCTGCTGCGCGGTGAGCGCTCCGACGAGGGCGGCTGCGGTGGCCACCCCAGCGGTGCGAACGACCCGTCGTCGTGAGCCCTGCATGCTCCGAGTCTACGGGCGCGGAGCGCAGGCGCCTGGCCGCCGGGCACGTTCCGGCCGTAGGGTTCTCCGGTGCTGCGGGTCGTCGTCTCCTTCGTCGCCATGGCGCTCACCGCGAGCGCCGCGCGGGCCGAGC
>JBCDGX010000014.1:0-20868 GCA_038750805.1 Myxococcota bacterium | reverse complement strand
GCCCCGGGCCATGTTCCGCCGCCAGCTCGAGGCCGAGCGCCTGAGCGACGGCCTCTGGGGCATGCATCCGCACGGCGAGTCGTCGCTCTACGTGACGACGCTCGCCTACGTCTCCGGGCGCATGCAGGGCATCGCCGCGGACGACGCGCTCTTCCGGGACGCGCGGGCGCTCTTCGCGCGCGAGGACGTGCTCACCATCCCGACCTGGGGCAAGGCCTGGCTCGCCATCGCCGGAGTCTACGATTGGAGCGGCCTGCACGCGGTGCCGCCGGAGGCGTGGCTCCTCCCCAAGGCGAACCCGCTCCACCCGGCGGGCTACTACTGCCACACGCGGCTCATCTACCTCGGCATGGCGTCGGTCTTCGGGGCGCGCATCCAGCTCGGGGACGGGGCCATGCGCCGGGCGCTCCGCGAGGAGCTCTACCCCGGACGCTCGTACGCGGACCTCGACTGGAAGGGCGCGCGGGACCGGCTCCGGGCCGCGGACCTCTGGGCGCCGCCGACGAAGACGCTGAAGGCGCTCTATCGAACGATCGATCGCTTCGAGCCACTCCTGCGCTGGGCGAAGCCCGTACGTTCGCGGCTCCTGGCGCGCTTCCGCGAGGCGATCCGCTTCGAGCTCCGGACGACGAGCCACACGTGTTTGTCGCCGGTGAACGGGCTGCTCTTCATGCTCTCGCTGGACGCGGCGGACCCGGACGACCTCGATCTGAAGAAGCAGATCGAGGCCTTCGAGGGCTGGATCTTCGAGGACGAGGCCGAGGGGCTGCGGGTCGTCGGGGCGCGGAGCGCGCCCTGGGACACCGCCTTCGCGCTCCAGGGCCTTGGGCCGGCCTTCGAGGTGACGGGCGAGCAGGCCGAGGCCATCCGCGAGAGCGCGGCCTGGCTCGAGACGCAGCAGCTCGAGGGCCCGCGCGGCGGCTACGCCGTGAGCGATTACCTCGCCAACGACCGCGTCGATCCGACGGGCGGCTTCTGCTTCGCCGACGCGTGGCACGGCTGGCCGGTCAGCGATTGCACGGCGGAGGCGCTCGAGGCGTTCCTCCACCTGCCGGCCGAGCTCTACGCGCCGAAGGCCGCGATGATCGACGCCGGCGTGCGCTTCTTGCTTCAGGCGCAGAACGCGGACGGCGGCTTCGGGAGCTACGAGGCGCGCAAGCACGGCTTCGAGCTCGAGTGGATGAACCCGGCGGAGATGTTCGGGGACTCGATGACCGAGCTCTCCTACGTCGAGTGCACGGCCTCGAACCTCTCGGCGCTCTGCGCGGTGCGGAAGCGCTTCCCGGAGCTTCGCCGCGACGCCGTCGAGCGAGCCATCCACGCGGCGACGCAGCGCCTGCGCGCGATGCAGAACCCCGACGGGAGCTGGGACGGGGTCTGGGGCGTGACGACGCTCTACGGGACCATGTTCGGCGTGCGCGGCCTGCGCGCGGCCGGCGTGAGCCCCGACGACCCGGCGATCCGTCGCGCGGTGCAGTTCGTCCAGGCCAAGCAGCGCCCGGACGGGAGCTGGGGCGAGCATTGGCGGAGCTGCCTCGAGGGGCGCTACCTCGAGGCCGAGGCGTCGCACCCGACGCAGACGGCCTGGGCGCTGACGACGCTGGTGATGGCCGGCTCGGCGCGGCCCGACGCGATGGCGCGGGCGGCGGCCTGGCTGGCGGACGCGCAGACGCCCGAGGGCGACTGGGAGAGCCCGTTCATGGCGGGTGTCTTCTTCCGCACGGCGCTGCTGGACTACCGCATGTATCGCCGTATTTTCCCCGTTCAGGCGCTGGGTACGTACCTGCGCTCACTTCAGGAGACGACCCCATGGCAGGCGTGACCCGCGAGAGCTTCGGCGAGACCGTCGAGGCGTACCGGAAGCAGCACGACGACGGTGCGACGAGCACCGAGGAGCGTCGCCTCGACTACGCGACGCTGGTCAACCGCTACTACGACCTGGCGACGGACTTCTACGAGATGGGCTGGGGTCAGTCCTTCCACTTCGCGCCGCGCTTCAAGCACGAGGCCTTCAAGGCGAGCCTGCTCCGCCACGAGCGCTTCCTGGCGCGCAAGCTGCGGCTGGCGCCGGGCATGAAGGTGCTCGACATCGGCTGCGGCGTGGGGGGGCCGATGCGGAACATCGCGCGCCACACGGGCGCGGAGGTTCTCGGCATCAACAACAACGCCTACCAGATCCAGCGTGGCGACCGGCACAACGCGCGGGCGGGGCTGAGCCACAAGGTGGGCTTCGCGAAGGCGGACTTCCACCACCTCCCGGCGGAGGACGGGTCCATCGACGCCGTCTACACCATCGAGGCGAGCTGCCACGCGCCGGACCGGGTGCGCCTCTTCACGGAGATCGCGCGCACGATGAAGCCGGGCGCGCTCTTCGGCGGCTACGAGTGGTGCCTGACGGGCAAGTACGAGAAGGACGACGCGGAGCACGTCCGCATCAAGAAGGAGATCGAGGAGGGCAACGGCCTCCCCGACATGGCCTTCACCTGGGAGATCGACGAGGCCCTGAAGGCGAGCGGCTTCGAGGTCATCGAGACCGTCGACCTCGCCCCCACGGGCGACCCCGAGACCCCCTGGTACCGCGCGCTCACGGGCGAGGACATGTCCCTCGCCGCGCTCCCGCGTACCCCGCTCGGCCGCGAGATCACCAACAAGCTGACCTGGGTGCTCGAGAAGGTCGGCGTGGCCCCGAAGGGGACGCAGCAGGTGTCCGACTTCCTGAACGCTGGGGCGGATAGCCTCGTGGAGGGTGGCCGGCGGGAGATCTTCACGCCGATGTACTTCTTCTTGGCGAAGAAGATCGGGTGATGAGGTGACCGCTTCTTAGTGGCGACCTCGTGCCCCGATTGTAGCCAAAGGCACCGGGAGGGTTGCTTGTTGCCTAAGCGCGCGCCGCGTCACCCGTCCGCCAGGTCCGCAGTGCGCAGAGAGCGACGCTCCCGTGCAGGGCTCCATGTACATCTAGCTATGGGGCGGTGCGTTCCTAGGATACACCGGTGTTCTCGGAAGCCACCTTGCCGAGCTACTCGTAGCGACATGCGCCTTCCGTCCACTGTGTGGCTACGGGCCAACGTTTCCGACGACCTGCAAGGGTGTTGGGCGCCAACTCCCGGGGAATGACTCGGTCTTGGTGGGCACTCTGATGCGTTTCCATGTCACCAATCGAGTCCTAAGCTGCCTGCCGCTTAGAGCGGTAGAGACTTGGCAACCGCATGTCGACAAGTGCACTTCACGCGAAGTAGAGTGAGGTCATGCCTTTCCCGAAGTCAGTCAAGCTACAGGCGTTGATAGCGTGCCAACGACACTGTTGTCTGTGCCATGAGCGCAAACACACTCGGATAACCTGTCACCATATACTTCAAGAGGCGGATAAGGGACCGAACACATACGACAACTGTATTCCGTTGTGTCCCAACTGCCACTCCGAGGTAAAGGCATACGACCAGCGACACAACTTCGGCGCAACACCGTATTCACCGGCGGAGCTGCGTCGTCGTCGCGATGACTGGTATGAAATAGTACGGCGTCGCTCGGAAAGGCTTGCAACTCAATCCGGCACGGGGTCTCGAGGTTGTCCTCATTCGTCGGCGATCAGCGGTACGGTGACTTTCGATTATGAGAGCCACAACGGATTTCACCGGTTCGGTAGTGCGAGCTACGAGTTTTTGCTGAGGGTTTCGAACGCGGCGCGCAACAGTCTGCACTTCTATTCCGACTCAACGAACGTGCGAATCGCTGTCGTGCCGGCCGCGACGGATCTCACTCACCTGTGTGACGTTGACCGTCTTGACTACACGTCACGTGCTCGGACGGTACACGTTGGAGAGTTCCTGGTGGCGGAAAATCACGCATCCAGATATGGTGCCTTCAGACTGAAGCGAGCGATCCCACGTGAGGCTACTCGGCCTGCAAGTGCAGTTCTCGAGTATTGGCTCGTAGGCGACGGATCGGCTGAGTTTTCTTCATTCGTATAGTGTGCCAGCCTTTGTCGGCAGGTTGAGGGCGGGGGTCGATGCGCCCTGTGTTGCAACCTCGCTGGGATTGGTTCGAGCCTCCAGAAAGTGAACGGCCCCAGGCCCAACGCGCTTCCGTCGCGGAAGCTATACGCGGATGGCTGCAGAGTAGTAGCGCTTTTGTGCCCGTGAGGTTCGACCCGGCGGGCTTGATTGCGTACGGGTCTGGCATCGGCCCTTAGTCGGAGGCCCAGGCCGGATTGGTTTAGATTCTCTCGCAAGTACAGCAGCCCGACCACCGGGTGGGGCGGCCTTTCGGTGATAAGGTGATCGTGGTGTCGTAACACGCCTACGCCACCCCGGGATCCATGCATGAGGGATATAGCGCGCACCGTTGCTAGGAACACGCGTCTCTCAGAACCTGCGTCGGAGGAGGACAAGTCCTTGGAGCAAAGCGCTCGATTGCGCCGTTGGACGACCTTCGACTGTGAGTGGGGTCCTTGAAGTCGTCGCTGGCTGCACGTTCGCCCCTTGCGTCGAACCACCTATGGTAACGATCTCTACACGTTCGTCAGACAACCTCGGCTCCTGTAGCCGTGCTGCGCACTGCTGGAACTGCCCGAGTCAATGACCGATATCATCCTCGACTTCGTTCAACCCGTACTAATCGGGCTGATCCTTATGGGCGCATTCGCATTGGTGATCTGGAGCCTCTTTAGGGTTCTCTTCTCCGTGCGAATCGTCGAAATGGTCTTCCGGTGGCTTGGCGATAGTATCAGTAGGGAATCAGGTTTCATCGCTCGAGAAACAGCACTCAGCGGCTTTGTCCTGCTCATGTCTGCCTACCCTGTGGGCGCCGGACTGCAGCGCGTAATGGAAAAGGTTGACCACGAGCGGTTGGCACCCGGTTTGGGCTCACTGCCTGGGGTTTCCAAGCTGCGCGATGCGCACGTGGATCCTTTCTGCCTTGTCTACTCGGACGACATCAACATGCTGACACTCCGGCCGTGGCAAGGTCTGGCTCCGGCGCGCGAGCATCCATGGAGGGGCTGTATCGTTCATCGCGGCCACGTCCTCTACCGTCAGTCGAAGGACGACGACGCGGTCTATTTCCTGGGAGCTACTCGTGACTCAATAACCCGTCTGAAGTACATCGCAAAGAACGAAGTGTTTCGCGTCGACGCCTACCGTGACGAGCTGCTCTCGATCGGAAATGAGGCAGAGTTTCTCCGTGCCCTCGTTCCATCGTTGCTCATCCTATCATTCGCGACACTTATCGCCCTGATCGTGACGACGATGTCATGGCTACGTTCGCGGTTTATGCTGCTTCCTCAGCGAGAACGACCGGTTGCGCGTTCGAAAGCGGCCTCCTGCGTTCTGCGCATGCAAGCCCTCTGCTTCTTCCTGGCCACTACCGCGCTCCTCGTCTGGGCAGCGCAGCTGGGTCTACTGCATGCCAAGGACGAGTATTACAAGAGAGTGTTCGGATACTATCGTTCGCTCGTTCGGGCGGGACACGAACCGCTGAGCCTAGAGACCCTTCCGGGCCTTGACTTCGCTACACCGGCGAATGACCCCAGCAGGAGGGCTTTGCGAGGCGAGCTGGACGACACTGTTGGATGGTGGTCGTGTGACTCTGAGGCAGACGGTGATCCAGTAGTCCAGTTGTTGCCCCCAAGCCGCATGTTCAGCGTGCCGGTACCTGAGCTGTCGGGCCTGGCAGTAGACAGCAGAGGGCTCTGGTCCGTGCCGGACGATGGTCTGAGAGTCGTTCGAATCGATGCTCTATCGGGCAAGCACCACACTCTTGAGGCGGCTACAATAGACTCTCGTGACGCAGAAGCGATAAGGCAGGCGTTCGGAGCACCAGCTGGATACTCGGTTTCTCTATCTTCCCTCGATCTGGAAGGTGTGACCGTTCGTGAGGGCGGTGACCTGATACTGCTGATAGAGCGTTTGAAGCACTGTAGCTCAGGCGCGGGAATGCCATGTCGTGGTGCGGCCGCACTAACCGTCAGGCCTCATCAGCTGACTCCTGGAGCGGGCGCCGTACTGAATAGGTTTGCGATCACTGGCGTCGTGTCCTTGCCTACTCCAGGAGGACACCTCGCGGCCCCGACGTCTGTATCACGGACGGCCGTCGCCGCGAACGCGGGTTTTGAGGGTATCGCGCTCCTCCAAGAGCCCGCGCCTCGCCTCGTTCTGGCTGAGGAACGGGATCCACCGGGTTTGGTGTTTCTGGACTGGCCGGTATCACAGGATCTCAGCGGTGTGATTCTGCGCCGGCGAAACGAGGCTGCCTTTCGCTGGGATCGGAGGCTCCGTCGCCATGTAATCAGCTCTCGAGCGGCTAACGTCGAGGCGTGCAGGTCGGAGTGTGCTGACTGTTTGATCCGCGGATGTGAGTCGTCATGGCAGTTTGTGCCCGAGAGAATGCAGCTGCAGATGAGCGGCTTGTCGGCGGTGTCTGGGGTGAATATGTGTCCGAACGGCAGTGTGCTGGCCGTGGTGAATAGACCCCACTCAATGATCCACTTCATCTGTCTGGCCGGCCTCGACACCGATGAGCCGGTGCTCACACAGTTGGGTCGCGTTTGCATCCGTGCGCCGTCCAGTAGCCCGTTCGGCGAGGTTGAGGGGATTGCGATTGGCCAGACAGAAGACGAGGCGTGGCTGTGGATCGTTCTCGACACAAACCGGATTGGTCCATCACTCGTGGTTGGGTCCCCGCTCAGTGATATTGTGCCTCTGTTCGGAGCTTCAGGTGCGTATGATTAGCTCATTGCTCGCTGCCACTTCCGAGCGATTGGCTCGCGCTCGCGGGAAGCCGTGGAACCCGGCCTCCGTTAACAGGCACCGGACATAGCACTACCCGGCGCGAACAGCGCCGGCGGTCTCCTGCGTCGCGCCCCCCAACTACCCCCCATTCGGACCATGGTCGCTTTCGCGAATCCACGCTTCTCTTCATCACACGAAGGGAGGGCCGCGATGGCCTCGAAGATGGTGACCGATCGACAGAAGTCCGCTGCGCTCCTGCTGGCGATTCTCGATGCGCAGGGGGCGCGGCTCCGGGCGGGGCTCGAGGCCGACCTCGGCGGGGAGGCCGGAGCCGCGGGGCTCGCGTACCTCGCGGGCATGGGCTCGCGGCTGGCTACCGCGCGGGACGCGATGGTCGCGGCCGACGAGGCTCACGAGGCCGAGCTCGGCGACGACCCGGCCGCGCGCGATGCACGCGACGCGGCCTCGAGCGCGCTGCGCGAGCGCATGATCACGCTCCGCGAGATCGTGCGCGGCGTGTACGGCGCCGCGGCCGAGGAGGCCGTGTTCACGGGCCGCATCCCCATGGACGCGGTCGTGGTCGCGCGCACGGCCGGCGAGGTGGCCACGCGCCTCGAAGCCGCCCGGCTCCCGGAACCGCGCGTGAGCGGCGCCGCCCTCGACGTGGCCGCCTTGGCCGCCGAGCTCCGCGCCGGCCGCGCCGCGTTGGAGAAGGCCCTCGATGACGTGGCGCGCGAAGCCCGCGAGGCGCAGGTCACGCTCACGGAGAAGACCGAGTCCATGGCGGCCTACGACCGCGTCTTCGTGCAGTTCGCCTCCTCGCTCTTCTCCGCCTTCGAAAGCGCCGGCGAGCCGGCCCTCGCCGCCCGCGTCCGCCCCTCCCGCCGCCGTCCTGGCCAGCTTGACGTCGTGCCGCCCGACGTCGACCCTGCGCTCGGCGCCTAGCCTGCCGCGGTCACCGCGTGAGCGAAGGCCTCCGCCGGCGGGCCGAACCTTGCCGCCAGGCTCCCCAATCGCCCTCGAACGCCGTTTGGGAACGCATGGAGATCCCCCACGCGCCGCAAACGGCGTTCGGGCAGCCTTGGGGAGCGCAACGCGCGCTCGAACGCCGTTTGCGCCGCGGGTGCGAGCCCCATGCTTCATCGAACCGCGTTCGGCCGCGACCGGGGCCCGAAACGAGCCTGCCAGCGGCGTTTCAGGGCGCGTGGGGGCCGGGCCAGTGCTGGCCGATGTCACTGCTCCCGCTACGCTTCCATCGATGCTCGGGGATCTCGAAGGAGCGGGCTCGTGACGCGCGAGCAGCTCATCGAGCGCGTGCTTGCCCTGCCGCGCGCCGAGCAAGAGGACCTGCTGGCGGCGCTCGTCGACCGGCTCGACGCCCCGGACCCTCACGAGGGGCTCTCGCGGGAGGAGTTCCAAGCGCTCGTCCTTGCCCGCGCGGAAGCCGCGCTCTCTGGCGACGAGCCGGGTGTCGCGTGGGCTGAAGTGCGCGCCGAGCTCCGCAGCGACGCAGATTGAGGCCCGTTCGTTTAGGTTCCGGGGCGCGGCGCGAGCTGCGCCACGCGCTCCGCTACTAATCTGAGCGGGCGGGAGACGACGTCGCCCATCGGCTCCTCATCGAAGTGGAGGCCCCCGGCGCTGCCCGTCGCCGTTCCAGTCAGTGGCCACGTGGCCGGTAACGACGTTGGCGCCGGCGATGCAGAGCTGAAGAGAGGCCCGCGGCGCGCTTCAGGCTCCTGCCATACCGGCTCGTCATCGCGCCTCCATCCTTGCCCGGCGGCGCACCTCTACGAACTGCTACCGTAGCGTCGTGACGCGGCATCCCTGGGGCATTCCGGTCGAGGTCGGGCGCGCGTGAGCGACGCGGCCGGGACGGGGAGCGAGCCGCTCTCGCGCTGGACCGTCGCCAAGCGTCGCACGGTCGTGGGAAGCCTCATCGGGCTCCTGCTCGCGAGCAACGCTTGGCACGGCTACGAGCGTTTCCAGGAGAGCAACCGCGCGGGCTACCGGGACTCGGTCACGCGCGAGTTCGCCCATCGGCTCGCCACGACCAAGCGCCTCTGCACCGTCGCCGTGGAGGGCAAGTCGCGCGCGGAGGTCGTCGCGATGCTCGAGAGCGAGTTCCCCGACGTGGATGTGGTGAGCGGGGAGGACACGGTCGGGGTCGAGTGGCTCGCCGTCGCGATCGGCGACGACGACCGCGCGACGGGTTGCGTGGTCCCGGAGATCGTGGACGGCTGGCGCGCGTCGGGGCCGGTGGAGTTTCGGCAGGGGTCGTGAGCCACCGGCTTGCGGCGCGCTGAGCGGCTCCGCTCACGACGCCGATTTGCCATGCACGCAGGCGGTTGGACCGGCCCAGCCCTAGGGGTCACATCGGCAGCCAAGGCTCCCGTCGTTGCGGCAACGCACCCACGTGCCCCCGGGGCCGTCGCTCCAGAGGAGGTCCCTGGGGAAGGCGTCGATGACCTCGAGCTCGAAGCCGTCCTCGTGGAACGTCTCCGCCGGCACGAGCCGGAAGTCGACCCAGGCCGTTCGGCCGTCGAAGCACTCGGCGGGGACACGCGTCGCGCCCGCGGTGTCGGGCGAGGGCTCCCAGCGGGGGAGCGAGGTGCAGGCGCTCCGAAGCGGGTCTTCTTCGAAGGCGCTGAAGAGCCCGAAGGAATCGCGCTCGATGGTGCCGTCGGAGAGAAACTCGACTTCGCCGAAGCAGCTGGTGTTTAAGTCCGGCGGCGGAAGCCGCGCCCAGTGGCCCACCGGCGACACGAAGCCGTCCCCGCCCGCCACGCTGAGGAAGCAGCCGGCCACAAGAAGGAGCGTCGTCCACCAGGGCTTCCTTGAGAGCGGCATCGGGCGAAGCGTCGCAGCGTTCCTCCACCCCGTAAATGGGCGCCTAGCGGCGACCGACCGGGGCGCACGGGCAACGTACCCCCGCGCCAGCGTCCCCGAGCGGCGGCCTGGCGGCGCAACGCCCGAGCTGGTACCGGGCCGAGATGGACGCGGCCATCGAAACCCCGGCGCCGGGGCGCGAAACAGGCTTCTCGGCGCCTGTCCTCGCCGTGCTGATCGCCGGCTGGGCGGCCGTTCCCGTGGTGCAGTTCTTCTACGAGATCTGCAAGGTTGTCGGCACGCCGAAGAACGGGCCGGGGTATGCGCTTGCCTTCTTGTTCCTCGCGGCGGGAACCGCCGCGCTGGGCGCAGCCTTGCTGAGCTGGGCTCTCCTGAAGATGCCGGAGCGGTGGCTCATGGACTTCCGCGCCCTGCCCTTGGTGCTGGCCCTCTCGCTGCTCACCACCTTCCCCTGCATGTTCCTCCTGGCCGGCGCGGTGAACCGCTGGTTCGCCGTGGGGCCGGGCGAGCGGTTGGGCCTGGCCCGCATCTCCTACGGTGCCTTCGAGCTCGCGCCGCTCTTGGTCATCTGGAGCGGGTTCTTCTGCCTGGCCGTGCTCGGCCGGCGCCGCGGCCAGGAACGCGCGCGCCTCGCGCGCCTCGAGGCCCAGGAGCAGGAGGCGCGGCTCCGCGCGATCCAGGCCGAATCGCTCGCCCGCCAGGCGCAGCTTCGCTACCTGCGCGGCCAGATCCATCCGCACTTCATCTTCAACGCGCTCAGCTCGGCCGTCGCGCTCGTCCGCCCCGCGCCGGAGCGCGCCGAGCGAATGATGCTTGAGCTGGGGGCGCTCCTCCGACGGGCGATCGATGGCGCCGATCGGGAGCGGATCCACCTGGGCGAAGAGATCGACTTCCTCGAGCGCTACCTCCGCTGCATGGAGGTGCGCTTTGAGGGCCAGCTCCGCTCCGCCATCGACGTCCCGGAGGCGCTACGGGACCTCCCCCTGCCGCCGCTCTTGCTCCAACCGCTCGTGGAGAACGCCGTGAAGCACGGCCTGAAGGAGCGGCCTCGGGTGCTCGTGCAGATCACGGCGCGGCGCGGGCAGGACGGCCGCCTCGGCATCGCGGTGGCCAACGAGGGGCGCCTCGACGCCTCGCGAAGCCCGGCGGACGGCGGCGTCGGTCTCGAACTCGTCCGCGCGCGCCTTGCGGCCCGCTACCCACGCACGGGCTCCTTCCACGTGGACGAGGGGGGTGGGCTCGTGATGGCTCGGCTGGCCTTCCATCCGGACGAGGGCGCCGGGGCGGGCAGCTCTGCAGCGGCCCTCGAGGCCTGCGGCCTACCGCGGTGAAGGGAGGCCCGAGGATGCTGCGCAGCCTGATCGTGGACGACGAGCCCCACTGCCGCGCGTGGGTGCGGCGGCAGCTCGCGGAGTTCCCGGACGTCACGGTCGTCGGTGAGGCCGGTTCGCTCGACGAAGCTGCCGCGGCGCACGAGCGCCTGCAACCCGACCTCGTCTTCCTGGACGTGGAGCTTCGGGACGGGACCGGTTTCGACCTGCTTCGGCGCTGCCCGCTGAAGGCCCACGTCATCTTCCTGACCGCCTTCCAGGAGCACGCGCATCGCGCCTTTGCGGTCGACGCCACAGACTACCTCCTCAAGCCGGTCCATCCGGACCGGCTCCGGGAGGCCGTCGACCGCGCCCGGACTCGGCCGATCCCGGCGCGCTCCCTCGGCAGCCCTCGGCTCCGCTTGCAGGACCGGGTCCTGGTCGCCGAGGACCGGGGGTCGCGTCGCGTGGCGGTGGCGGACATCGCCTACATCTCCGGGGCCGTCGACTACTCGGAGCTCCACCTCGTGGCCGGTGATTCGCTGATCCTCCGGCGGAGCCTGCGAGAGTGGGAGGAGCAGCTGCCGCCGCCCTTCGCGCGAGTGCACCGCTCGACCATCGTCAACCTCGGCCTCGTCGAGAGCCTGCACGCCCGCGACCGCGCTCTCGCGCTGCGCCTCCGCGGGGTGCGCGGGGAGCTCGCCGTCAGCCGACGTCGCGCCCGGGAGATCGCCAAGCGCTTGCGGGCGTGAGGCGGCCGATCCCGTTCACCGCATCCCGTGCCCGCTCACAGAATAATGACTTTCATTTTCATCTAGGACCTCAAAGCTCTTCGCCGTGATGAGGGGCGCCGTGCCCACGGAGGTGCCGGTGCTGACCCGCACGAGGAGAGCAGCTTGATGAACACGTGGTGGACGCGCACGACGGTGATGGCCGCGTTGGCCCTGGCGGGCGGGTGCGGTGACGACGCCCCGGCCGAGGGAAGCCCCGACGCGGGTGACCTGGGTTCCCCGCCCCTCGACGCTGGCGACGCGGGCATGGCCGACGCGGGCACAGACGACGCGGGCACTGCCGACGGGGGCAACGGCGACGACCCCGTATACGTCGCGTGTGGCGCAACGCTGATCCCGGGCGAAGGCGCGGCCGGATTCGTGGCCGCCTTCGACTCGCTCGAGATGGGCACCATCGACCTCGGCCCCACCATCGAAGTGGCCGGCGGCGTCAACTGCGTGGCGGGTGATGGCGCCGTCTACGTGGGCGAGGTCGCGGCGCCGATCCTGACCCGCTACGACGTCGGCCCTGACGCAACCTTCACGCGGGGCCCGAGGCTCAGCTTCGCCGGTCGTGGCGTTGCGACGCTCGGAGGGTTCCCGAGCCGCATCCAGCTGATCTCGGAGAGCAAGGGCTACCTCCTCGACGAAGATACCGCGACCATCATCGTGTGGAACCCGACCACTATGGAGATCGTCGACCAGTTCTCCATCGAGGGGCTCGGGGATTTCTTTCGGATCGAGGCCTTCCCTTACTCCGGCGGGCTGCTTCTCTTCACGCGGAGCAGCACGGGTACGGGTGTCTCCGCTCGGCGAACGGGCATCGGATTCGTGGACACCACGAACGACACGGTGACCTACGACGAGTCCACGGCCTGCGGCGGGACCACGAACGCCGTGGAGCTTCCGAACGGCGACGTGATTCTCGCCAGCAGCGCCATCGTCGCGGCCCAGCAGCGCCTCGGCCTCGAGGGGGCCTTTCCCCCCTGCTTCATCCGCATCCCGGCGGGCACCAACGCCGTGGACGACGACTTCACGATCGATGTCGATGGGCTGACCGGCGGTCCCACCGGGGAGCTCGTACCGGGCGCGGGATCGAGCGGGTTCATCCTGAGCTACGACGAGGCGCTCATCCCCATCCCGCCCGATGCGACGGCGGGGCAGCTGCGGGCCACGCCCGCCTGGCGCCTCTACCAGCTCCCTGAGATCGGCTCGACGCAACCCGGGGTCCTCGTGGGCGACGTCGCTCCCTCCGCGGGCGCCGCGCTGACGTTCGTCATCGATGGACGCATCTACCTGAGCCAGCTTTCCGGGGACTTCGCGAGCTCCACGCTCGTCGATCTCACGGACGCCCCGGACACCATCGCGGAGAGCATCACGGTGGGCGGCATCCTGGTCCTGGTCGACCGGGTCCGCTGAGCGTTCGGCGCAAGTAGGGGGCCACCTCCGAACGCCACGCCGGCCGGCCGATGGGCCGAAGACGCTTGAGGACACCCCGCTCCGCGACGGCATTCGCTACGCCCGAGATCAGAGAGAGCAGGGCGACGCTCGGAGGAACCGGGCCGTGAAGACGAGTCGCGCCTCGCACGCTTAGAGGCGCGGCGTAGATCGTCGCGCTCCACAATCTGGCGCTCCCCGCGTGAGGCCGCTTCGGCGGAGGCAGAGGCGCCCGCGCATGCTGTAAAAGACCCCATGGTGTCTCGTCTTGGGCCCGTGATCCGGAGCCGCACCGGGGCGCTCTCAAGCGCTTTGGCTCTCGCCGCCGTCGCCCTCCTCGTCAGCCGGTGTGTGCCCGCGTCCCCCGATGAGAGCCCGGCGGTAGCGGTCCCGGCGAGCGCCGGCGGGGAGACGGCAAGCGCTGCGGTGCCGTGCCCCATCGACGGGTATCGGGTCTACGAGGAGGACCCCTGTCCCTTCGTCCCGAACCGGCTGGCGGATCGACCGGAGACCGTGGCGCAGCTCGCGGGGGAGGGCGCCGGCGCCTGGGTGCAAGACGCGGACGCTGAGACGCTGGTTCGGCGCGTCCTGGTGGACTGCTTCGCGCGCTGGGAGGCGGCGCTCGAGGCGACGGAATGCGACGTGCCCGGCGGGTTCGATCCGTCGGACGTCGCCTGGTACCCGCCGGACCCCGAGGATGACGGCTGGTCGGTGCTCGCCGCTCGCCTCACCGGGGACTTGCTCGAGATCGAGACGGCCAGCGCGGGTGGGCAGGGAACGGAGTCGGGGACCGACGCGCAGCGCCGGCGTATCCGCGTGAGCACCTGCGAGGGGGTCACGGCAAGCCGGAGCGACAGCTGGATCGTCTTCCGGCAGGCACTCTCGGTGGACGCTGGCGGGGCGCCCGCGGTCCGGGACCGGCTGCTCGCCGACCTCGGGCTTGTCGTGGGCTATCCCGACGACCCGGCTCACGACCTCGCGTCCTTTCTCGCGCGCGGACCCTACGCGGTGTACTCCCCCGACGTCGTCGACCCGGGCGGCGAGTGCGAGCGACCCGTGTGCCTGGGACCGCGCTACCCGATCCCGCCCTGGCGCGCGGGTCGTCCCGTATCGGCGGAGGCGGTGTGGGGCCGGGCCTACGCCGCCGGACTCGGCGAAATGCAGGTCGTGGCGCAGGACGAGCGCTGGGAGGTGCTCGAGGCAGCGAGCGGGCGCACCGGGAACATCGCCGCCTACGCGGTCTACGACCGGCAGGCCAACAGGTCCCGCTGGTTCGGGGTCGATGTCCACGACCCCTGGTCGGGCGTCGACGCAAACCGGCAGCCCCCCGCGCCCGCCGCGCCGTTGACCGACGGCCGGTTCCTCTGGTGGCGCACCCGGCTGGTCGATCTCGAGGGAGGGCAGGTCTACCCCACATGGCCCCCGGCCTCGGCGGACGCGCTTGAAGTGGCCGTCGCCGCGGCCGCCGCCGGCACCTGCGATTTCGCCTGCGGCGAGGGCCCCCGATGCGACCCGTGGCAGGAGTAAACGCCCGTTGGGATGTCTCGGGGCGACAAGCGGGTCGCGCCTCACGCGCATGGGGGACCCGAGATCTTGGCAAGACGCGCGACGCCTACGCGCCGTGTGGCGGCCCGGAGTCGATGGCGCAGTCCGAGGCTCGCGTCGGCAACCTTGGCGCGCTTCGTCCGCTAGGCTGCTGCCTCCTTCGCCCATGGCTGCTGCGGCGACTCGGCCAATGGGCGCCGCCAGGCTTCCACGCATGACCACGCGTGCTCTCGGCCAGGTCTCTCCTTGGCAGACCCCCGTCGGGCGGTCCTGGGTTGCGCTCTTGCTGACGCTGCTGGCGTGCGGCGCCCGCACCGAAGCTGGCGGCCTCGACGGCGGCGAAGACATCGAGCGCTTCCTCGTCGACTACGATACCGGGGCCATCCGTGTCGGCGTCGTGCAGCGCGAAGGCGTGGAATTCACCGTGGTACAGCTCGCAGTCGGGGGCGGCCCCACCGCCCGCCGGGCTCGAGCTCTCGGAGAGCTGGCGCTTCGAGCGCGCCTTCCGTACGCAGCGCCCCGAAGCGATTGGTACGCTCGCCGCCGTGCCGGACGCCGACCTGGCCGAGTCCATCGAAGGACGCATCGTCCTGGACGCCGACGGCGCGGAGGTCGACGTACGGCTGGGCTTCCCCGGGGGACGCGAGACGCGCATCGCAGGCACCAGTTTGCGGCGACGCTGAGATGGCCGGTTCCAGCGGCCGGGACCCGCTTGCCGGCGGCGCTAGGTCGGCCGCATCGCGGAGCGACACGTCGGGCTGAGGAGCCGGCCCAAGACTCTGCGCCTCGCGCGGTCCCACCTGCATGCCGCGCTCCGCCCTGATCGTCGCAACCCTTGCCGTGTTCGCCTGCGGCTCCCCCGCCGAAGAGGACTCCGCGTCCCTCTGCACCGCCGACCGCGATCCCCGTCCCTGGCTCTGCAACGACCGGGCGCGCGTCGATCTCCTCTCCGTGGCCCCCCTGGCCCGGGCCTTCGTGGGTCCCGCCCCGCTGGTGCGCGTCGGGCATCGTCCGGGCATGGACCTCAACGGGCGGGCCCCTTCGTGGTCTCTCACCTTCGTCGTGGACGGGGGGCTCACGGAGCTCATGGTGTCGGCGGACGGCAACGTCGGAGAGCGAGCGGTGGAGGGTGAGCTCGTGTGCGACCCGGTCGGCCTCGAGCCCGTCGACTCGGTGCTGGCCGTGCGCGCGGCCGTTCGGCGCTACGAGGACAGTGAGGGGCCCTTCGCGGTCGGCCCCGACACTTCGCTCCTGCTGATCCAGTCGGACGGGTGCTTCCTCTGGAACGACGAACCGGTCGGCGACGCCCGGCGCGTGCGCATCGCCCAACCCGGAGCCTCCTGGTTCGCCGAGCTCGACGCCGCAGGGAACGTCCGGGAGTGGCTCGGACCCTGCGCCCGGGACGCACGCATCGGCGAGTGCCGCGAGGACGCAGGACGCAGCATCCGCTGAGGCCGCCACCGCGCGTCGCGGCCGCGGTGCCTCGCGCTAAAGCGTCTGCTCATTGCAGGCGGGTGTGGTGCATCGTGAGACCCGCCTGCCGCACGCCCGTTGACCCGGCCCGCTCCGACCCCGAAGCATGAGCCCTCCCGATGCTCTTCAAGAAGCGCTTCTGGGCGGGGCTCGAGTCCGGCGCCGTCACGCTTGCCTTTCGCCGGTGGAAGCGGCCGACGGTGAGGGTCGGCGGCACGCTCCAGTCCCCGGTTGGCCGCCTCGCCATCGAGGCCGTCGAGCAGACCCGCCTCGCCGACATCACGGCCGCGGACGCCGAGGCCGCCGGCTACGCCAGCAAGGCCGAGCTCCTGAAAGCGCTCCGGCGCCAGGACCCTGCGCCGCTCTACCGCGTGCGCCTTCGCTTCGTCGGCGGTGACCCGCGCGTCGCGCTGCGTGCCGACGACGCGCTTGACGCGCCCGCCCTCGCCGCCCTGCTCGCCAGCCTGGAGCGCTCCGATGCGCGGAGCGGCGGCGCCCCCTGGACCCACCGGATGCTGCAGACGCTCTCCGAAGAGCCCGGGCGCCGGGCCGGCGACCTCGCTCCGCGCTTTGAGGTCGACCTCCCCACCTTTAAGGCGCGCGTGCGCCGCCTCAAAGCGCTCGGTCTGACCGAGAGCCTCCAGGTGGGCTACCGCCTCAGCCCCCGCGGCCATCGCGTCCTCGAAGCGCTCGCCCGGCGGCGAGACGAGGAGTGACCCTCCGGCTTCGTGGAGGCCCGTTACCCGGGGCTCCCCGGCCCCGGACGGTCCACGTATCCGTCGAAGTGGAACGCCGCCGGCCGGCTCTGCGCGTAGCGGAGCATGAGGCCCTCGAGGTCTTCCGCGTCGGCCAGGTCGTACATGCGGTCGTCGAGGTCGTCGAAGCCCTCGCCACGGGCGTCCAGCGCGCCGAGCGCCTCGAGCCGTTCGAGCTGAAGGGGCGACGCGCCCCCGAGACGGCGCGACGCCGTTGCGAGGACCTCGGCCATCCGCGGCGACCCGATGGCGCGAAGCCCCTCCACCGCGTCCCGCCAGACGATGCCCGTGGGGTTCCCGAAGAACTGGTGGTGACCGCCATTGAAGACCTCGGCGCGGTACCAGGCGACGGCCCAGAGCCGCCGCTGCTCCTGCGTGAAGGGGGCGAGGGAGGCTTCGTACGCCGCGGGGCCGTCCCAGACGGTCGCGCTCCACCACACGGGCTCGATGACCTCGTCGGCGTACCGGGCTGCCGCGATCTCCGCGTCCCCGAGGGTCATGCGGACGCGGTCCGCAGGCGGGCCTTCCTCCGTCATGGCGAGCTCACTCGCCGACGCGGCGAAGGGTGTAGCGGTTGCGTTCGAATGCCGGCGCGTCCTCGGGCCGAATCTCCTTCGTAAGGGTCAGGCGATCGTCCTCCCGGCTCACGACGCGCATCACCTCCACGGGCCGGTCGTTGTCCGTGCCTCGGCGCACCAGCCGCCGGGTCCAGACCTCGCCCCCGTCCTCGGAGGCAACCAGCGCGTAGGTCTCGGGGCCGAAGGTGACGCGGCCGTCCGCGTCGACGGCGACGGTTCCCTCGTCACTCACTTCACGGCCGTCGGGCTCGAGGTAGCGGTAGGTGAAGCGGAGGACGTCCCCGTCGCGGCGAAACGCGACGCGTGTCGCGAGCGTCACGCGCGTCGTGTCGTCGCCGTAGTCGAGGTAGGTGAGCTCGCCCTCCCACGTGCCGACGAGAAAGGCGAAGTCGTCGAGGGTCGGCGGCGTGGCCGGAACCGCCGACGTCGCGCCACAGGCCAGGGACATCCAGGAGGCCAGGAGACAAGCAGCCCGCATGGGCGAAGGCTAGCAGTGCACGGCGCCGACCTCAGCCCGCCGGCACGAAGTGCAGATGGTCCAGCGCGTGGGCGATCCACCCGAGAATGGCGGGGTGGTGCGCGTGGTCCGGCGCGAAGAAGTCGAGGTGCGCGATGGCCGTGCGTAGGTGCATGCGTTCGACGTCCTCCAGGCGCAGCGGCGTGCCGCGCTCGCGGGCGTAGGCGTCCAGCACGCCGGCCACGAAGCGTGGTCCGAGCCCGTGGATGTAGAGCATCTCCGCAGCCGCTGCGTCGACGCCCGCGTCGCCGAGGTCGAACACGCCCAGGATCGTGCCGTCCTCGTCCACCACCATGTTGTGGAAGTGAAGGTCCCGGTGCACGAGCGTGTCGCCCGGTGGCGTGGCGAGGAGCCAGGGGAGCGCCGGCAGCGCCCGCCGGCCGAGCTCCGGCGCGCGTTCGAGAAGGAGCGCGAGACACGCCTCGACGTCCTTCGGCACGCAGGGGCCGATCGCCGCGCCGAGGGCCGAGGCCGCCGGAGCCGCCCCGTGGATCCGTGCCGCGAGCGTCCCGTAGCTCGCGGCGCAGCGCGCACCGAAAGGCGTGAGCGGGACGTCCGGCGCGTAGCGGTTCGTCAAGGCGTCCGCGGACTCGGGGCCGCCGGGCTCACCGACGCCGAAGATGCGGTCCCGCACCGCATCGCCGTGAACCGGGCCTTCCATCCGCTCCCGCACCTGAACCCACTGCGCCGCGTCCGCGATCAGAATGCGCGGGAAGGGAAGGCCCGCCTCCCGCCACGCGTCGAGCAGCCCCTCCTCGGCTTCGAGGCGCCGCCAGGCCGGCTCGTCGCACGCCACGAAGGCCACGTAGTCCGGGCCCAGGGCCAGCCACCGGTCGCCCCGCAGCTCCGGCGCGACCGCCCGCTCGCCGAGGACCGCACGAAGCCGGGCACGCGCGCTCACGTCGCCGATCATGGCGTCTCGGCCGCGCGGCCGCACCATCGCGTCCCCTGTCCGTGTGCCCGGCAAGGCGGCGGCCTGCCCACGGCGGTTTGGGTGCTCGTCGTGGGCACCGTGCTCGAGGCCGGCGCCCTGCGCGGGACCGGGCGCGTCCGCGCGGGGTAGCCTCGCCCCCGTACGCGATGGACGAGACGCGACGCGAGGGCCTCGCCACCTGGCTCGCCTCCCAAGGGCTCTCGGGCGGGGAGCTCATCGAAGCGCTCCCGGCGCATCAGACGGATCCGGGGCGCTCGTCCCGCTGGCGAAGCGCGGGCGGCCTCGAGGTGTGGGTCGAGGACGCGCTCACGCATCCGATCGGCGGCTTCGACGCGCTGCCCGCGCCTCTCGATCTCCGCGAGGACGCGGCCGCGCTCGTCGCGGGCGTGCGGCGCCTCGGGAGCGCGGGCCTGCCTGGGCTCGTGCCCTGGCACGACGTGCGGCTCGACGACGCGGAGGCGCTCGTGGCCTTCGTGCGCGAGCCGGTAGCTCCGGTACCTCCCTCGGGCAGCGCGCCCGCGGAACTCGCTCGGCGCCTCGCACCGCTCACCGAGGCCATCGACCGCGCAGGCGCGCACCTGCCGCACGGACTCTGCGTGACGCCGGCGTCCCTCGCGTGGACGCCCGAGGGTGCGCTCGCCTCGCGCGATTGGGGCCTCGAGAGCTTCCGCCGCCTTGGCGCGTCCGAGGACCCGGAGACGAAGCTCGGCGGGGGCGGCGAGATGGCCGCGCTCCTCGCCGGGCTGCGTGCCGGCAAGCGCCCGCTCCCCACGGGCGGGCCCGTCGCCGAGGCCGCGCCTCGCGTCGCGTTCGTGCGGCTCTGGTTCGCGCTGAGGACCGGTGCGTCGCCGCTCTTCCACGAGGACCTCGCCCGGCTTCCGGCGCCCGAGGCCCAGGCCCTCGAGGACACGCTCACGGCGCCGGAGTCGCTCCGTGGGCTGCTCGCGCGCCTCGGCCGAGCCCCGAGGTGAACCTTCCTCGCGACGCGCCCTCCGTCTACGCTCCGCCCGTGGACGCCTTCGCTCGCCTCAAGGCCACGGGCCTTCTGAAGCGCTCGAACCGGCGGGTGTTCCGGAAGACCGGGACGGCGGGCGAGCTGCGCGCGGATCTGGCGGCCATTCATGCGGCGCAGCACGCCAAGGAGCGCCGCATGCAGGGCTACAAGCGCCTCCGCATCGGCGGCGTCGTCGTGGGGCTCGGGCTTCTGGGCCTGAGCGTTTCGGCCCGCGCCGAAGAGGGCGTCGCCATCGGCGCGGCGCTCGCCGTGCTCTCGCTGGTGGGCTTCGGCTTCCTGCGCTGGCGCATGAACTTCTACGACGGGCGCCGCATCGGCCTCGTCCGCATGCTTCTCCACGAGCTGGCCATCCCCGCCGGCGCGCCCGTCGAGCTCAGCCTCGACCTGGCCGCGCCCGCCGCCGGGTGGAAGCGCGCGGGGAAGGAGCACCACATGAAGATGTGGCGCGACCCCTGGCTCTCCTTGAGCGCGCCGCTCGAGGGCGGGGCCCACGTCCGCATCGAGCGCGTGGAGACCTTCGGCGAGCAGGTCCAGCACGAGCTCAACCAGATCATCACGCACACGCGCGTGCAGAACCTCGATGGCCTGGAGCTCCACGCCGGGCCCTCCCAGGCGCTCCGGCCGCCACCCGATCTGCGCCCGAGAGTGCCCCGCGGCGTCACGGTCACGGGCCTCCAGGGCGACGCCCGCGCGCTCCGCGTCGAGCTCGCGAGCGGCAAGGACTGGAGCATCGGCAGCAACGCGCAGCAGCGCGGGCTCATCGACGTGATGGCCGCCTACGGGAGCGTGCTCGGCGCCCTCGCGGGAGCCGCCGGGCTGCCCTCGCCCTTCCTCGCGGAGCCGCACCCCTGGGCCATCGAGAAGATCTCGGCGCTGGGCCCCGCGACCTTCTTTCGAAGCCTCGGCTGAGGCCAGGGCCGCCCCGCGGCGGGAAGGTGTGAGCGCCCTTCGCGTATGCT
>JBCDGX010000013.1:0-21328 GCA_038750805.1 Myxococcota bacterium | reverse complement strand
GCCACGCCGCCGGCCGCCACGCCGCCCTTCGCTGCGCGAAGCCGTCCGATCTCCGCCTCGGTCATCGGCCCGCGCAGGTACGAGAGCACCCAGCGGGTCCGGAAGAGCACCGGCGCCTCCTCGTGCACGTTCTGCATGAGGAACTGGCGTCCCTCGAGCCCGGCGAGCGTCTTCCGCAGCGCCGCCGGTTCGAGGGCCGCGCCCTGCCGCGTCGCCGCCCCCGTGAGCCCGTCGATCACCCGGTCGACGTCGCGCTGGGTCTGCAGCCGTCCGAGGAACCAGGTGCCGCAGTTGCTCACCGCCTTGTAGTCCAGGTCCACGGGGTTCTGCGTCGCGAGCACCACGCCGAGCCCGTAGGCGCGGGCCTGCTTCAGGAGCGTCAGGAGCAGCCGCTTCGACGCGGGCTCGCGCACCGGCGGCAGGAGCCCGAAGACCTCGTCGATGTAGAGGATGGCCCGGAGCGAGGTCGTGCCCGGCTGCCGGCGCATCCATGCGATGAGGTCCGTGAGGAGGAGCGTCAGCACGAACATCCGCTCGCGCTCCTCGAGGTGCGCGAGGCTCACGACGCTCAGCCGCGGCTTGCCCTCCGCCGTGTGAAGCAGGCGCTTCGTCTGGAGCGGCTCGCCCGCGAGCCACCGCGCGAAGGTCGGGCTGCCGAGGAGGGCGTTCAGCTCGAGGGCGAGCTTCTCCCGCTCCTTCGGAGGGAAGAACGTATCCAGGTCGAGCACGCCGACCCGCCGAAGCGGCGGGTCGAGGACCGCACGCACGAGCCCGCCGAGGTCGAGGGCCGTACCCGTCTGCCACGCGCGCTGGAGAAGGTTGGCCAGGAAGACCTGCGCCCGATCGGGCCCGTCCGCCTCGCCCGCGCCGAGGAGCGCCAGCAGCGCCCGGCTCGCGCCCTCGGCCTTTTCGGCCGTCGCCACCGGGTCGGCGAGCGTCTGCGCGTCCGGCGCCCCGAAGCCGCGCACCATCGCGAGGGGCACGCCCGCCGTGGAGCCCGGCGTGAAGATCGTCCGCTCCACCGCGTTCTCGTAGCGCCGGATCCGCTCGGGCCCCTGACCCCATTTCGCCAGGCCGTTCCGCCAGAGCTCGGCCATCGCGGCCGCGTGCTCGTCGACGGTGCGCCCCTTCCGCGACGCGTCACCGGGGTCCACCCAGGGCGCGAAGTCCTCGCCCCGGAGCTCCGGGAACGTGAGCAGCATGTTCCCGATGTCCCCCTTCAGGTCGATCGCGATCGCCGGCACGCCGTCGATGGCCGCCTCCTCGAGGAGGCCGATGCAGAGGCCGGTCTTGCCGCTGCCGGTCATCCCCACGCACATCGCGTGCGTTTGAAGATCCCGCGCGTCGTAGAGAAGGGGCTCGGGTCGCGTCTCGCCCGCCGCGTCGAGGGGCCGGCCGAGATAGAAGGCGCCGAGGCGCTCGAAGTCCGCCATGGCGCCGGAGCCTACAGGCACCACGCCGGATGACGTCACGTGCAGCCGCGTCTGTTAGCATTTGGGGCTGAAGGCACCTTCATGCGTCGACTCCTCTTCGCTCCGCTTCTGCTCTCCGCCTGCACCACGGGCACGGCCACCCTCGTGACGGACGGCGGCGCCACGGTGATCGAGCAGGACGCCTCGGACGACGCCGGGGACGCCGGCGATGCCGGCCCGGACGATTGCGCGCGCGTCGAGGTCGCGGCGCGGCGCGTCACGCCGAACGTCTACCTGGTCATCGACCAGAGCAGCAGCATGAACGCGACCTTCGGGGGCTCGACGCGCTGGCTCGCCCTGCGCGAGTCGTTGCTCGACGCGGAGGACGGGCTCGTTGCGTCCCTCGAGGGCATCGTGCGCTTCGGGCTCGCGCTCTACTCCGCGCGGGCCGAGGGGAACGATCCGGGGCCGCCCATCGGCGAGTGCCCGCTCGTCGAGCTCGTCGACGCGGACCTGAACAACCTCGACAGCATCGAGGCCGTGTACGGGATGCGCGACCCCATCGACGAGACGCCGACGGGCGAGGCCATCGAGGTGCTCACGAGCTTCCTCCTCGACCGGCCGGATCCCCCCGAGGACCCCACCATCTTCGTGCTTGCCACGGACGGCGAGCCCGATCAGTGCTCCGAGCTGAACCCGCAGAACGGGCAGGGGCGCAGCGTCGCCGCCGCGGAGACGGCCTTCGCGGCGGGTGTGCGGACCTTCGTCATCAGCGTCGGCGCGGGCGTGGTCAGCGACGAGCACCTGCAGGACATGGCCAACGCGGGCCTGGGCCGCGGGCCCGAGGACGACAACGCGCCCTTCTTCGTCGCGGGCGACGACGAGGGCCTTCGGAGCGCGCTTCAGTCGATCATCGGCGGCGCCCTGAGCTGCGAGCTCACCCTGGACGGCCGCATCGAGAACCTCGATCAGGCCTGCACCGGCGAGGTGCTCCTGAACGGCCGGCGCCTCGAGTGCGACGATCCGAACGGCTGGCGCGCCATCGACGCCGAGCGCATCGAGCTCGTCGGGACCGCCTGCGACGAGTTCCTGGCGGAGGCGGGGGTGACGCTGACCGCGTCCTTCCCGTGCGAGATCATCCTGATCTGAGCGGGGCGCTAACGCGCTCTCGGCGATCATCTCGCGTCGGTCTCGTAGGGAACGGGGAGGCGCCGGAGCCACATCACCCCGTCGGGATGCAGCTCGACGCGAAAGAAGTCCTGCTCCACGACCTCGATGCCGCGTTCCCCCACGCGCCAGGTGTCGGATGAACGCCCGCTCGCGGTCGAGGCGCCCGCGATCGGTTGAACGTCTCCGGCCTGGGGTCTAAGGCGCTCGACATGAGCAGCGCCGACGTCACGCCCATTCGCGCGGTCACGCCCGGAACCGACCCGATCCCCGCCATCGATCCGGCGACCCAGGAGCCCCTCGGCGACGCCCCGGTGATGGACGCGGAGGCCGTGCGCGCCGCGGTCGAGCGCGCGCGCGTGGCGCAGCTCGCCTGGGGCCGCACGAGCTTCAAGCAGCGGCGCGCGGTGATGCGGACCCTCATGGACCTCACCCTCGAACGGCACGAGGCCATCTGCCGCGCCGCCGTACGGGACAGCGGCAAGACCATGGTCGACGCGGCGCTCGGGGAGGTCTTCCCCGTGCTCGAGAAGCTCCGCTACCTGATCGCGCACGGCGAGAAGGACCTCACGCCGGAGACGCGGCGGAGCGGCATCCTCGCGCAGAAGGGCGCGCGCGTGGAGTTCCATCCGCTGGGCGTGGTCGGCGTGATCTGCCCCTGGAACTTCCCCTTCCACAACCTCCTCTGTCCGACGGCCCCCGCGCTCTTCGCCGGCAACGGCGTGGTCGCGAAGGTCAGCGAGCACACGAGCTGGTCGGCGGCGCCTTACCTCCAGCTCATTCGCGACGCGCTCGTGAAGCACGGCCACTCGCCCGAGCTCGTGCAGGTCGTGACGGGCTACGGGGCGACGGGGTCGGCGCTCGTCACGAGCGGCGCCGACAAGATCTTCTTCACCGGCTCGCCGCAGAACGGCCGCAAGGTGATGGAGGCCGCCAGCCAGGGGCCGACGGACGTCGTGCTCGAGCTCGGCGGCAAGGACCCGATGATCGTCTGCGACGACGCGGACCTCGACCACGCCGTGAGCCAGGCGATGCTCGGCGTGTTCACGGCCTGCGGGCAGATGTGCGTCGGCGTCGAGCGCGTCTACGTCTTCGACGCGGTCTACGACGAGTTCGTCGAGCGCGTGAGCCGTGGCGCGGCCTCGCTCCGCCAGGGCGCGCCGCTCGGTCAGAGCGTCGTCGATTGCGGCGCCATGACCATGCCGCGGCAGCTCGACATCATCGAGGGTCTGCTCGAGGACGCGACGGCGAAGGGCGGCCGCTTGCTCGTCGGCGGCAAGCGCGCGCCGGAGCTCGGGCCCCAGTTCTTCCAGCCGACGGTGCTCGTCGACGTCGACCACTCGATGCGCATCGTGCACGAGGAGCAGTTCGGCCCGGTGATGTCGATCCTCCGCGTGAAGGACGAGGCCGAGGCGCTCCGCCTCGCGAACGACAGCGCCTATGGTCTCGGCTCGAGCGTCTTCACGAAGGACGGGACGCGTGCCGATCGCATGGCCGCGCAGCTCCGCTCGGGCATGACGGTCATCAACGACTACGGCATCGCCTACATGATTCAGTCGCTGCCCTTCGGCGGCGTCGGCATCAGCGGTATCGGCCGCATCAACGGCCGCGAAGGCCTCCGCGCCTGCACGAACACGAAGGCCGTGGTCACCGACCGGATCCCCATCGGGAAGGGCGTGAGCGTCTACCCGATCCAGCCGACGACCTACGGGCTGATCCGCGCGATCTGTGGCGTCGTCTACGGCGACGGCGTCACGACCCGCGCCAAGCACGCGGCCAAGGCCGCGACACTCTTCGCGCGCGAGGCGCGGAGCCGCATGAACGGCGGCTGAGCCTCAGCGTCCGCGCGGTGCCCGCGCCGGGGCGCTCTCGCCGCGCGCGGGAGGCAACGCGCTCAGCATGCCCCTCAGCGCCGCCGCGTCCGGCCAGCGGTGCCCGAAGGCGACCTGCCGGCGAAGGACCGCGGGCTGGAACGTGAACTCCCGCGGGCTCTCCCGCGGGAACTCCGTCTCGAGGAAGATGGCGCCGGGCCGGAGGCGGAGCGCGCCCTCGCCCTGTTGCACCGCGTGCTCGGGGATGCCCCCCTCGGCGTCGACCGTGAAGCGCCAGGTGCGCACGGGGCGCCCCTCCGAGCGGAAGCTGCAGGTCCACTCGCCCGGGTAGTCGCCGATGTTCACGCGCTGGTCCGCGGGGTCGTCCTCCACGCCCGGTGGCACCCAGGTGAAGCGCGGCTTCACCCAGATCAGGTGGGCGTCGTAGTCGCGGATCTGCTGCTGGCCGCCGCGCACCCAGCGCTGGTCGCGTGCCTCGATGCGCGTGAGGGACTCGTGGATCGAGCGCTGCGTGCTGGCCTCGATGGGCACCCGCGTGCCGCCGACCTCGCAGCGGAGGCTCGCCTCGGGGAAGGACGAGGCGTCCTCCGCGAGCGCCGCCCAGAAGTAGAAGTAGAGCTTGCCGCGCTTCTCGGTCTCTTCGGGCTCGGCGCGCCAGAGCCAGCTCAGGCCGAGGAGATCGTCGGTCAGGACCTGGTACTTGGCGCTGTGGGCGTCGCGGCCTTCGACCTGCCAATAGCGGCCGACGCGCACGCGGAAGGTGTGGATGACGTCCGAACGATCGGTCGTGTCGCTCGTGTAGACGAGCTGCACGTCGATCTCGCCATGCACGTCGAGGGTCGCGTCGTGGCGATGCCAGCACTGGCTGAGCGACGTGGTCCCCACGCCACCGTCGACCTGGAGCGGGCATCGGTATTCGCCCAGCGTCCGCCGCCCGCGCACGAGCTTCAGGGTCACGGCGTCGCCGTACAGCAGTCCGCTCCCGTAGAGCCGCAGCTTCGCCTGCGGCCGGTACTTCCAGCCGTAGCCATCGCCGATGCGCACGCGCTCGTTGTCGAGCGCGAGCACGGTGTAGGTCTCATCGACCCACGGCGCCTCCGGCTGCCCCAGCGCGGGCGCCGCCGCCAGCGCGAGCGCTACGAGCGCGAGCCCTCGTCCCCACCTGTCCATCCCACCACCTCCGCGAGGAGCGTACCAGCAGCGCCCGGTTGGATTCGTTGACGGGCTGCGCGGGGCGTCGCCACGGGTAGGGGCGGCTCCGATGCGTGCTTCTCGGACTCCCCTCTGCTTCGCTTTGGTCGCGCTCGGCTGCTCGACGACGACGGTCGTCCCCGCCGGCGACGCGGGCGTCGACGCCACAGACATGGAGATGCCCGATGCGGGGGAGCCGGCACCGAGCTGCCGCCCCGGCGCGACGCTGGGCGTGTCGTGCTTTCGCGTCGAGGACTGCGACGACGGCTGCTTCTGCAACGGCGCGGAGCGCTGCGAGGATGGCGTCTGCGTGGCCGGGCCGGATGCATGCGAGGACGGGGCCGATTGCACCGCGCACACCTGCGACGAGGCGACAGACGGCTGCACGAGCACGTCGAACGACGCGCTCTGCGACGACGGGAACGTCTGCAACGGGGCGGAGCGCTGCACGGCCCTCGGATGCACGCGCGGGGCGCCATTGGTCTGCACCGATGACGGAGATCCGTGCACGCTCGAGCGGTGCGACCCCGACGCGGGATGCTTCGTCGTCACCGGCGACATGTGCGATCCAAACCCCTTCCCCGGGTGCGTGCGATCCGTCCCGGAACCGCCCGTCTGCTGCCAGCTCGCCGAGATCTGCGACAACGGCCTCGACGACGACTGCAACGGCCGAGCGGACTTCTTCGAAGAAGACTGCGCCCCGGAGAACGAGACCTGCGCGTCGGCCGCGCTCCTCCCGGGGCCCGGGCGCTACGTCGTTGCGACGACGTTCTCGGATGACGACCTCGTCGTCGCGTGCGAAGCGGGCGCGTCGCTCGGCGACGTCGTCTTCCGCATCGAGCTGGCCGCGCTCAGCGATGTCACCGCCACCGTGGCCGGCTCGCCGGATGGGAGCGCGCTGGCGCTCCGAGGTGCGGGCGACGCGGATTTCTGCGCCCTCGACGGGGTCGCGGCGAGCGACTTCTTGCCGTGTTCCGAACGGGAGCCCGGCGGCGCGCTCGAGGTCAGCGCCGAGCGCCTCCCCGCGGGCACCTACTACCTCATCGTAGCGACGCCGACGGGCGCGGTGATGGACTTGGACCTCTCCATTACCGATGCCGCCCCCCACGGGCCATGCGCTGGCCCGGCCCTCCCGGCGGGCGGAGCCGTGCTTCGCGGCACGTGGTCCTCGACGCGGGACGAGTCGGCACCGCCGTCGTGCGGGGGCGCGCCCGGGGCGCCTGACGTCTGCTTTCCGCTTTCGCTACCCGAGGCCTCGGTAGTGCGCGCGAGCCTTCGCTCGACGACGGCTTCTGGCGAGCCGGTGGGCTCGGTCTTGGAGCTCTCGGACGCCGGGCGCGTCGCGTGCCGGGCCGACTCCGTGGACGCCGCCTTCACGTCGCCCGAGCTGGTGGCCGGTCCCTACGCGCTCGTCGGCGAGCCCCTCGACGCGACGGCCGACAACTGGGAGCTGAGCGTCGACGTCGCCGCCGCCGATAGCTGTGAGCTCTGCGAGGCGCCTTGCCCCATCGGACCATCGGAGCTCCTCGCCTTCGACGCGGCGACGCTGAGCGACGACTCCGGTGGAGACATCGGCTGCGTCTCGACCCTTTCGGCGACCGACGTGTACTTCCTCTTTCGCACGACGGTCCCCGAGGAGCGCGTCGAGATCACCATCGACGCGCCCGGCTCCAACCGGTGGTCCGTTTCCGACGCGACCTCCGCGTGCCTGGGCACGGCGCTGACCTGCGTACCGGGAGGCTTCGGTGGGCGCCCCGTAGCCACGACCCTGATTCTGCCCACGGCCGGCGAGTGGCGCCTGGCCGTCCAGAACGAACGCCGCTTCGGCACGCTCGAGGTGCAGGTACGCCCCACCGGCAGCGCCACTCCCTGAGCGCCGCGCGACGGAGCGCGTACGCTACGCGCCGTGCCGTCCCCCCTGCCGCGGTGGGCCGAGGCGCTCGCTGCCGGGCCGCTCCTCGCCTTCACCCTCGCGACCGCGTCGGGGCACGGCCACTGGCTCGACTCCGGGGAGATGGTCGCGCAGGCGGCGAGCCTCGGCATCAGCCATCCGCCCGGGCACCCCCTCGCCGGCCTCGTGCACGGGGCGGCGGTGCTGCTCCTTCCCTTCGGGCCCGTGGCCTATCGCGTGGCCGTCGCGAGCGCGCTCCTCGCGGGGCTCGCGGCGCTCTTCCTGGCCCGCGCTGCCGCCCATACCTACGCGACGCTCGGCCTCAGCCGGCGCCTCGTCGTGCCCCTGTCCGTCGCCGCGGCGTGGCTCGGCGCCGGCTCGAGCGCCTGGTGGTTCCAGGCCATCCGCCCCGAGGTCTATGCGCTCCAGGCCGCGCTCGGGACCTTCGCCCTCGAGCGCCTCCTCGCCTTCGAGGCGCGCTGGCCGAGCGGCCCGCCGGGGCCGCTGCTGCAGGCCGCCGCGGCCTTCGGCCTCGCGCTCGCGAACCACCACTTCCTCGCCTTCCTCCTGCTCCCGGCCGCCGCGGGTACGCTGGCGCGCGCCGTCGAGACCGTCGGCCGCCGCACCCTCGGCCTCGCGGCGGCGCTGGCGAGCGCCGGGACGCTTCTCTACGTCTACCTGCCGCTTCGCGCGGACGCGGCTTTCGCCCTCGGCAACCCGACGACGCCCGGGCGCTTCTGGTGGGTGGTCAGCGCCGAGGCCTACCAGTCGAACGTCGGCGCCGGCGCGCCCGAGGGCCTCGGCGAGCGCTTCGCGGAGGTCGCGCTCCTCTTCCTGAAGGCTTACCCGGTGCCGCTCCTCGCGGTGGCCGCGCTCGGCTTCTACGTCCTCCTGAGGACCCGGCCTTCGCGGCGGGCCGGGGCGCTCTGGCTCGCGGTCTTCGTCGTGCACGGGGCGGCGCGCGGGTGGCTCGGCTTCGTGCGCGACAACCCGGACGCCGAGGGCTACCTGATGCCGGCCTTCGCCTCCGTCGCCGTCGCGATGGGGGCTGCGGCCGGGCTCGTCGTGCGCGCGCCCGCGCGTTATCCGGGGCTCGCCATCGCGCTCGCCTACGGGGTGCTCGTCGCTTCCGCGGTGCTCCCGGCGACGACGGGGCCCGAGCTCTCGCTCCGGCGCTTCCGGGACACGGACGTCTTCGACCTCTACGGCCGGCGCGCGCTCCCCGACGACGCCGTGGTCATCGCGCACGACCCGCAGACCGCCTTCGCGTTCTGGGGCGCCGAGGCGGAGGACGGCGCCCGGCCGGACGTGGCGCTCGTGCCCATGCCCTTCCTCGCGTACCCGGGCATGGCCGAGCGCCTCGCCGAGGACGCCCCCGATCTGGCGCCGCTCTTGAGCGCGACGCTTCTCCGCGGCCAGCTCCCGGTCGCCGAGCTCCAGAGCCTGGCCGGCGCGCGGCCGGTTTTCGTCGAGCTCGATCCCTCGCTCTCCCCCGAGGTGCTCGACGCGCTCGTGCCGGAAGGCCTCCTCGCCCGCGCGCTTTCGGACCCCAGCACGGAGGGCGATCGCGCCGAAGGCGAAGCCCGCCTCCGCCGGAGCTGGTCGCGCCGGGACGCCCGCCTCGCCGGCAGCCGGGACCTCGAGACCAGCCGCCGCCGGCTCTGGCGCGCTTACCTCGAAGCCCTCTGGCTCGCGCGCGCGGGTCGCCGAGAGGCGGCGCGCGAGGCTACCCAGCGCGGGCTTCGCGAGGCCCCGAACGAGACCCTGCTGCTCGCCCTCCAGCGCGCCCTCGACGCGGAAGCGGAGGGCCCCCTCGACGTGACGCCCTTCACCGTCGGCGCGGCCGGGCCCTGATAGGCTCCCCGACCATGGACGGGCGGCGTGGGCGCGGCAGCAGGCTGCCCTTCGGGATCGGCGAGACCAAACCCAAGCATTTCCGGGAGATGGCCCGGATCGCATGGGACAACAGGGGCAAGCTCGGCTAAGCCTTTCGCGTCCTGAACGACGGCGTCTGCGACGGCTGTGCGCTCGGCACGACGGGGCTCCGGGACTGGACCCTCGACGGCACGCACCTCTGCCTCGTGCGCCTGAACCTGCTCGAGCTGAACACCATGGGGGCGCTGGACGCGGGGCTCCTTTCCGACGTGGCGGAGCTTCGGGGACGCTCCTCGAAGGCCATCCGGCGCCTCGGGCGCCTCCCCGTCCCGATGGTCTGGCGCGAGGGCACGCCCGGCTACGCGCGCATGAGCTGGGACGAGGCCCTCGCGGGCATCGGCGGTCGCCTCGCGGAGATCGATCCCGAGCGCGCGGCCCTCTTCCTCACGAGTCGCGGCCTCACCAACGAGGTCTACTACGCCGCGCAGAAGGCCTGGCGCGCCTACGGTTCGCCCCACGTCGACAACGCCGCGCGCCTTTGCCACTCGCCCTCGACGGCCGCGATGAAGGCGACGCTCGGGGTCGCGGCGAGCACCTGTAGCTACAAGGATTGGTACGACGCGGATCTCGTCGTGCTCTTCGGGAGCAACCCGGCGAACGACCAGCCCGTCGCGCTCAAGTACCTCTACGAGGCCAAGAAGCGCGGGACGCGCGTCCTCGTCGTGAACACGTACCGGGAGCCGGGCCTCGAGCGCTACTGGATCCCCAGCGAGCTCGACTCGGCGCTCGTCGGCACGGAGATCGCCGACGCCTTCGTGCCCGTGCACGCGGGCGGGGACCTCGCCTTCGCCTACGCGGTGCAGAAGATGCTGATCGCGCGAAGGGCCGTCGACCGGGCCTTCATCGATGCCCGGACCGAGGGCTGGGACGCCTACGCCGCCCACCTCGCGGGCTTCACCGTGGACGAGCTCTGCGAGAAGAGCGGCGCCACCCGGAGCGACGTCGCCCGCTTCGCCGCAGAGCTCGCCGAGGCCGACAGCGCGGTCTTCGTCTGGAGCATGGGGCTCACCCAGCACGCGCACGGCACGGACACCGTCGCGGCCATCTGCAACCTCGCGCTCAGCCGGGGCTTCGTCGGTCGGCCGGGCTCGGGACTCATGCCCATCCGCGGGCACTCCGGCGTCCAGGGCGGCGCCGAGATGGGCGCCTACGCGACGGCCTTCCCCGGACACCCGCTGAGCGAGGCCGGCGCCGACGCGCTCGAGGCCCTCTGGGGCTTCCGGCCACCGGCGCACGAGGGCCTCGACACCGCGGCCATGGTGGACGCGGCGAAGGAAGGGCGCCTCGACGCGCTCTACGCCATCGGCGGGAACTTCCTCGAGACGCTCCCAGACCCGGAGGGCGTCGCGCGCGGGTTGGGCGAGGTCGGGCTCCGCGTGCATCAGGACATCGTGCTGAACACGTCCATGCTCGTGCCCCCGCCGCCCGGCGGCGAGGTCTGGCTCCTGCCCGCGCGGACCCGCTACGAGCATCGCGGCGGAGTGACGGAGACGACCACCGAACGGCGCGTGGTCTTCAGCCCGCACGTCCCGGGTCACGACGTCGGCGAGGCCCGGGAGGAGTGGCGCATCGTGACCGACGTGGTGGCCGCCACCGGCGCAGCGCACGCGCCGCGCTACGAGGACGCCACCGCCATCCGCCAGGACATCGGCGCCACCATCCCCGCCTACGCGCCGATCGCGGGCCTCGCGAAGAAGGGCGACCAGTTCCAATGGGGGGGGCCGCGGCTCTGCGAGGAGCGCTTCGGCACGCCGAGCGGCAAGGGCCGCTTCGTCGTCGCGCCGGTGCCCGATCGCCGGCTCCCGAAGGGCCAGCTCCACCTCGCGACCCGCCGCGGCAAGCAGTTCAACAGCCTCATCCAGAGCGAGGTGGACCAGCTCACGGGCGCCGCCCGCGACCACGTGCTCCTCGCCGCCGAGGACATGCGGGCGCTCGGGGTGCGCGAGGACGCGGCCGTCGTCATCGAGAGCCCCCATGGCCGCTTCGCCGGCCGCGCCCGGGCCGCGCCCATCCGCCCCGGGAACGCCCAGATGCACTGGCCCGAGGCCAACGTGCTCCTCCCCGCGGACAAGCGCGATCCTGGCGGGCGGGTTCCGGACTACAACGTCGTCGTCACGCTTCGGCCGGTCCCGGCGGCCTCATAGTGCGAGGCCGCGTGCCCGGGCGCGGTAGAGCAGGCGCCCGCGTAGGTCGGCTACGCGACCGTTGCACCGCCGAAGCGCCTCCTCGTCGAGCAGCAGCTCGAGCACGCCATCCTGGGTCCGGGCGAGCACGGCGGGCGCGCTCCCCCCCGTCGCTTCGACCAGTCCAGGATCCGCGTGCTGCAGCGAGACTACCCGCACCGGAACCCCGAGCTCGGTCTTGCATTCGCGCCACTCGCTCTTCGACGTAGTGCGCCCGTTCTCCAGGTCGCGCGTGATGCGGCAGAGCACGCAGCCCTTGAGCTCGACGAGCTGGTCCCTCAGGGAGAGCGTCGACAGGTCCTGGAGGAAGGGCGTCAGCATCACCAGCTCTTGAACCTGTCGCGGGGAGTCGGGTTGGTGTTGGTCGCGCACGTATCGTCTTACTTCGGGTGCCAACCCGTCCCCAGTTACGGCGTTTCGTGCGCTGCGTTACACCCGCCAGGGCGGAGCGTGCTCATGCACCCCAGCGTAGAGTGAAGGCCACGGCGTGCTCGCCGAGGGGCTCCGCGCGGGTCTCGACGCGCTTCGCCACGAGCCCGAGGCCCTCCTCGAACCACCCGCGGAAGGTGTTTCGGCAGTAGGAAAGGCGAAGGAGTTGGAGCCCCTCGACCCTCACCACGGCCCCCTGCGGGCCGGTCCGCTCCGCCCGGATCCCGACGCCGCGTAGGCTTCGGCCGAGCAGCTTCGGGGCGAGCGTCAGCGCGCGATGCGGCGTGACCACACCCGTGACCGCCAGGCTGCGGAGCAGGGTCCCGAGAAAGGTCCCCTGCACGCGCGCGGCGGTCTCGCGGCCGATGCGGACCTGCTCGGCCTCGTCCTCGATGAGCGCAGCGATCGCCCCGTAGTGCGCGTCGGCGAGCTCCATCGGGTACCAGGCCAGGGCGCTGAGCCTCCGGATGCGCTCGAGGTGGGCGGCGGGCAGCCGCCTCCGGTACGCCTCCGCGAGGCCGCGCTCCTCGACCGCGCGGAGCGAGGAGACCAGCATCGTCCCTCGAATCTCGGCGACCCCTTCGGCCCGCAGCTCGGCCAGGAGGTCGTCTGGCCTGCCCGGGTCCCCCATCTCCCAGGCATCCTAGCTCCCCTGGCGCTGGCCGCTCCGCAGTCGGGCGCTTCGCCCCTAGGCCCCGGGCGCCCCGCCGGGCCTCTCCGCCCGGGGAGCGATGCCGCGAGGGGCGCCGTGAGCTAAGGACACGCCATGAAGGTCACCGAACACCTCGACCGGGCGACGAACCCCTTCGTCACCTTCGAGATCATCCCGCCGAAGCGCGGGAGCAGCGCGCGGGACGTGCTCAACCTCGTCGACGAGCTGAGCAAGCACCGCCCGCCCTTCATCGACATCACGAGCCACCCCGCGGAGATCGTCTACGAGGAGACCCCCGAGGGTATCCAGCGCCACATCAAGCGGAAGCGCCCCGGCACCCTCGGGGTCTGCGCGCTGATCCAGAACAAGTACGGCATCGACGCCGTGCCTCACGTGCTCTGCCGGGGCTTCACGCAGCAGGAGACCGAGGACTTCCTCATCGAGCTCCGCTACCTCGGCATCGACAACATCCTGGCCATCCGCGGGGACGACAAGGGCTACAACAAGCCGCTCCGCGACGGGCGCACGCGCAACGACTTCGCGTGCGATCTGATCAGCCAGGTCAACGCGATGAACCAGGGGAAGTTCCTCGACGCGTACCTCGACGCGGAGCCCACGACCTTTTGCGTGGGCTGCTCCGGCTACCCCGAGAAGCACTTCGAGGCGCCGAACCTCGACGCGGACATTCGCCGCGTGAAGGAGAAGGTCGACGCCGGCGCCGAGTACATCGTGACCCAGATGTTCTTCGACAATCAGCGCTACTTCGACTTCGTCGACCGGCTGCGCGAAGCGGGCGTGACCGTGCCGGTCATCCCGGGGCTCAAGGTGCTCACGCTGAAGCGGCACCTGACGAACATCCCCGCGGTTTTCCACTGCGACATCCCGGAGGTCTTCGCCCGGGAGCTCGAGTCCGCGGACAAGAAGCACCGCATGGAGGTCGGCGTGCAGTGGGCCGTGCGCCAGGCGAGGGAGCTCCTCGAGCGGGGCGCGCCGAGCGTGCACTTCTACGTGATGAGCAGCGCCAAGGCGATCAACCAGGTGATGAGCCAGCTCGACGTCTGAGCGTCGCGCCCGCGAGTGAGCGTCGTTCGACTTGGGGTGGCTTCTGCTACGGTCGCGCCCATGGGGAGACGCTTCATCCTGTTCGCGCTGGCCTTGGGGGCGCTGGCGTGCGGTGACGAGAGCTCCGGGACCTTCGTGGTCGCGAGCCTCGACGCGGAGCCAGGCATCGCCGAGCGCATCGAGCGGGTGGTGGTGCGCGTCGGGGGCCGCGCGGCGAGCGAGCCGGCGTTTCCGACCGCGCTCGACGTGCTCCTCGACCGCTCCGGCGGCGAGCTGAGCTTCCCCTTCGACACCGGGCTCACGCCCTCCGGCGGCGACGCCTCACGCTTCTTCCTCTGGGAGGCTCAGGCCTTCGACGCCGGCGGCGCCTCCATCGGGCTCGTGCGTGCCCGGGGGAGCTTCCAGGCCGGCCGGACCTTCCGCCTCGAGCGGACCTTCTCGGGTGGCTTCTGCGAGTCGAACCCCTGCGAGGACGACCAGACCTGCGAGGGCGACCGCTGCGTCTCCGACGACGTGGGCATGCCTCCGGCGGACCTCGGCACGATGGACCTCGGCGTCGACCTCGGCGAGGACATGGGCACGCCGGACATGGGCCGCACGCTCGTCTCCATCGCGATCGCTCCGGACACCTTCGTGCTCAGCGATGGGGATACGCTCCCGCTCGAGGTCGTGGGCACCTTCGCTGACGACACGACGACCGTCCTCGGCGAGGACGTGAGCTTCGAGAGCTCGGCCGAGGACGTGTTGCGCGTCACGGACGCGGGGGTCGTGAGCGGCGTCGCCGTGGGCGAGGCGACGGTGACCGCGACGGTGGGTGAGCTCTCCGCGCAGGCGACGGGTGCCGTGCTGGCGCAGCCCTTCGTCCTCTTCAGCGACGAGCTGCGCGAGGGCGTGGCCTTCGGAGCCTTCGAGGGCTCCACCAACACCATCGAGGTCACGAGCGACGAGGCCTTCGACGGCACGAGCTCGCTCGAGGCGCGGGTGCCCGCCGAGGGCTACACCGGGGGTTCGTGGTTCGCGGAGGTCCCCGAGGACGCGAGCATCTACGACGCCGTCACCTTCTACGTGCGCGCGAGCGTCCCCGACCGGACGCTCGACGTCGCGGGCGCCACCCACGACGTCTTCGACGCGGGCCGGGCCGTCGAGCTGGGGGGCATTCCCCTGACCACGCTCTGGGTGCAGCACATCGTGCCGCTTCCGGATCCTTCGCGCCTCGAGGAGGCCAGCGGGCTCTTCCACTTCGCCGAGGGGTCGGACGAGGGGGAGTACTCCATCTTCTTCGACGAGATCCGCCTCGTCGATTTTCCCCCCGGGGCCGTGGGTGATCTCCGGCCCTCGCTCCCGGATGAGGCGCAGGTGGTCGTGGTCGACGAGACCATCGACCTGCGCGGCGAGTGCTCGATCACCGTCGAAGGACGCGAGATCTTCCTGCCGGTCGTCGGTCGGCAGCTCTTCGACCTCGTGTCCTCGGAGCCCGCCGTCGTCGACCTGGACGAGGAGGGCTTCCTCGTGGCGCGTGCGCCTGGCGTGTCCGTCATCTCCGGCGACCTCGCGGGCGTGCCCTCGGCCACGTTCGCCACGGTCGCGGTCCGCGAGGACACGGGGCCGACGGGTCCCGCGCCCACGCCTCCAAGGCGCGGCGCAGACGACGTCGTCTCCATCTTCAGCGACGCCTACACGAACGTGCCGGTGGACGTGCTTCTCGCGCCCTTCAGCCTTCTCGACTTCGGTAGCTCGGGGCTCCGGACCCTGGCACCCGGTGACGAGGCGCATCGCTACGCCACGGTGGACTTCTTCGCCATCGAGACGACCACCTCGACCGTCGACCTCTCCGGGATGACGCACGTCCACTTCGACGTGTGGCTCGAGGCGGCGGCACCGGATGCGCTGACCCTCAAGCTCGTGGACTTCGGGGCCGACGGAGACTTCGAGGGAGGCGACGATAGCGAGGCGGAGCTTCGCTGGGACGATGCTGGAACCCGCGACCCGGCCCTCGAGGGTGGGCGCTGGATCAGCGTCGACGTACCCCTGACCACCTTCGAGGCCGGTGGCGGCTTCGACGTCGGCCCGGGGCTCTCGTCGCGCGAGCACATGGCCCAGTACATCTTCACGGCGAGGGATGCGGGGGCCTTCGGCACCCTCTGGCTCGACAACCTCTACTTCTACCGCGAGCGCTGAGCGCGCTGAGCGCGCTCAGAAGGCCGAGGGGTCGAGGGTCACGGTGCCCGAGGGCACCCGCGTCGGCGCCACGCGCATCGCCGGGCGCATCCGCGGAGCCTCCATGGGCGCGGCCTCGGCGGACGGGGCATCTCTCGGCGCGGCCTCCATCGGGGCCGGCTCGGCGACGGTCACGGTGGGACTCGCCATCGTCGGCGTCCGCCTCTGCGTGCGCTGGCTCGCGCGCCTCGACGTCGACGCGTCGCTGTCCGGCTCCTCCGCGGCAGGCGGCTCCTCCGTGCTCGGCGGGGGGCTCGCCGCCTGAATCGGCTCCGGCGCGGCGACGGCTTCCGGCTCCTCCGGCGGGTCCGGCGCCGGCAGCTCCGCGGCGACCGGCGGCTCCACCGCGTCCGTGGCCACCGGGGGCGCGGGCTCGGCCTCGTCTCCCCCCGAGAACATCAAGGTCGCCGCGACGGCCGCCAGCACGAGGAGCGCGATCACGGCCATCCGGCCGCCGCCGCCTTTCGTCGGAAGCTCCGCCGTCTCCGGGACCGCTCCAGTCACCGACGCGCCGAGCACCGTCTCTGCGTGTCCCCGCGCCGGGGGCACCGGGGCGATCGGAAGGGCTCCGGAGGACTCGTCGAGCGAGCGCTCCGCGTCGAAGAGGGGCATCGACGACCACCCCATCGCGAGCCGCAGCTGCTCCATCAGCTCGCCCATCGACCCCGGCCGGTCCGCCGGGGCCTTGGCCAGGCAGCTCTCGACGACCCGCGCCACCTCCTCCGGGACCTGCGGCGCGAGCTCGCGGATCGGCGGGGGAGGCTCCGTCGCGATCTTCACGACGAGGGCTGCGAAGCTCGAGCCCTCGAAGGGCTTCTGCCCCGTCAGCGCTTCGTAGAGCACGCAGCCCACGGCGTAGATGTCCGCGCGATGGTCCACGGCGGCGGCGTCCCGCGTCTGCTCGGGCGCCATGTAGAAGGGCGTGCCCATCGCCGTGTTCGTCGCCGTCAGGCGGAGGCTGCTGTCGCCGCCGTCGGGCTCCGCGAGCTTCGAGATGCCGAAGTCGAGGAGCTTCGCCCGGGGCCCGCGCCCGCGCCGCCGGAGCGCCAGGAAGATGTTGTCGGGCTTGAGGTCGCGGTGAACGATGCCGAGGTCGTGGGCGACGCGGAGCCCGTCGAAGGCCGGCATCATCAGGTTCAGGAGCTCGTCGGTGCCGATGGGGCCGCGCTCGATGCGGTCCGCGAGGGACTCGCCCTGGAGCAGCTCCATGACGAGGTACATCGCCTCGTGGTCCGTGCCGACGTCGTAGACCTCGACGACGTTCGGATGGTCGATGGCGCAGGCCGCTTGCGCCTCACGCACGAAGCGCTGCATGGCCTCTGCGTTCTGCGCCAGCTGCGGGACCATCCACTTGATGGCGAAGCTCTTCCCCGTGAGCTTGTGCTTCGCCGCGTAGACGGCGCCCATCCCGCCTTCGCCGATCAGCGCCTCGAGCACGTAGCGCTCCCCGACGGTCGCTCCGACGGCCGGGAGGGCGGGAGCGGCGCTAGCCACGGGCGCGTCCTTGCCGAGGGGTCGGAGCGAGGCGCGGAGTCATCGACGTGGCGTCCTCATCGCGTCCGGAGGACGGTGCCCAGCGCCTCGACGTTGGGGGAGGAGACCTCGTCCCCGTTGGCCACGGCCACCCCGACCCCGGCGGCGATGGCTCCGGCGGCGAGCACCGAGAGCGTCACCCAGAGCCAGGTGCGCGAGCGGCGCGCTTCGGGCTCGGGGTCCGGCGCGGTCGGCGTGCCGGTCTCCGCCGCGGGCTCGAGCTGAATCGGGAGGAGCACGAGCGTCACCGTCTCGGTCTCCGACTCGAGGTCGAGCTCCCGCTCGTAGGGCTGGTAGCCCGCGCCCACCGCGCGGAGCTCGTGGTAGCCGCGGGTGACCAGCACGGGCGTGTCGGCGGGGACCTCGCGGCGATCGAGAAGCAGGTCGACGCCCTCCACGCCCGGTGGAAGGCGGATCGTCAGCTCGCTCACGAAGCGTCGGGCGCTCGTGATGAGGTCCCGGGCCGCCTGCTGGCGCTCGGCCGTGAGCTGGTTCGTCTCGATGGCGAGCGCCTGCTCGCTGTACCGGATGGTGTCGACGTAGTCCGCGAGCTCGTAGCTGGCGACGCCGGCCATGCGCACGGCCTCCGCGCTCGGCCGGACCCGATGCGCGTCGAGGAAGAGCTGGCGGGCGGCTTCCCAATCCCCTGCTTCGGCGCGCTCGATGGCGCGCACGATGACCGTTTGAAACTCGGCCTCGGCGTCCTGCGCGGCGGCCGTGGAGACCGTCGCGAGGAGCACGGCCATCGCGGCGAGAGCCCGGAGCATAGACGGCTGCGACGGTACCAAAGTGGTTCCCCGGACGATACGGCGAAGCGCCTCAGCGGCGGAGCCAGCGGAGCTCGTACTCGCAGAACTCGTCGCCCCGGCGCGTGCAGCGGACGTGCTCCACCGAGGGCATGAGCACCTCCGCGCGCTCGAGCATGGAGAGGAGCAGGCCCTCCTGGAGCACGCAGTTGAAGGTCTGCGTCCGGCGCATGCGGAGCGATGTGGGCTGGTGGTCGAGGATCTCCCAGCCGCGGCCCTTCGGGTCCTGGATCATCGTGTCCGCGGCCCATTGCAGGGCGCGCATGATCGCGAGGGGCGTCCGCTCGGCGATCTGGCCCTGGTCGCTCATGCGGGCGAAGGCCCGGGCTCCGATGGCGGCCCCGGCGCGGCGGATGCTCGCGGCGCCGACCTCGTTCTCGATCCAGGCGCAGACGTCGTTGTAGAGCTGCATCGGGCACGGGTCGCCCGGACGCTCCCGATCGAGGTGCGCCGCCATGTCGAAGGCCGGCGCGCAGATGCGGCGCATGTCCTCGAACTCGGCGAGCACGTCGAACACGAAGCCCGAGAGCAGCGTCACGCCTTCGGTCGAGTCGTCCACGAACGGTCCCCCGGCGCGAGCCCCCGCGCCGCCGCGCAACCTAGCGGCATGCATGCGCGCAGGACAAACGGAAGCCTCCGTCCACCGAACGTCGAGGAGGCGCGCGACTTGCACTAGGGTGCGCCCATGCGGATTCTGGTCACCGGAGCGAACAAGGGGATCGGGCTCGCCATCGCCCGCGGGGTGCTGGCGCACGGGGAGGACACGACGCTGCTCCTCGGCTCGCGCGACGCGGGGCGGGGGGCGGCCGCGAAGGCGACGCTCGCCGGCGAGCAGCCGGGCTGGGACGCGCGCATCGAGGTCGTGCCCCTCGGGGTCACGGACGAGGGCTCGGTGGCCGCCGCCCTCGCCCAGATCCGCGGGGGCGGGCTCGACGTGCTCGTGCACAACGCGGGCATCGCCCACGGGTCCATGCGCGAGATCCTCGACGTGAACCTCTTCGGCCTTCGCCGCGTGACGGAGGCCCTGCTGCCGCTCCTCGCGGCGAGCGCGGGGGGCCGCATCGTGAACGTGACGAGCGCCTCCGGGCCGAACTTCGTCGCCGACTGCCGCGCCGACCGCCAGCGGGAGCTCACCGATGCCGCCGTCACTTGGACAGAGATCGAGCGCCTCGCCGACGAGTGCCTCGCCCTCGAGGCCAGCGGCGGGGATTTCGAAGCGGCGGGGTTCGGCGGGGGAAGCGCCTACGGCCTCTCGAAGGCGACGGCGAACGCCTACACGCTCGTGCTCGCCCGGGAGCATCCGGGTCTCCGGGCGAACGCCTGCACGCCGGGGTTCATCGAGACGGACCTGACGCGCCCCTGGGCCGTTCAGCGTGGCGTGTCGCCCGCGGCCATGGGCATGAAGACCCCCGACCAGGGCGCCCGGGCGCCGCTGAAGCTGGCCTTCGACGCGCTCGAAGGGAACGGCCGCTACTATGGAAGCGACGGGCTCCGAAGCCCCCTCGACCGCTACCGCGCGCCCGGCGATCCCGCGTTCGAAGGCTGAGCGCCCGCCAGGCGCAGCTCGTAGGCGGAGATGGCCACGACGAGCGCGATCTCGCCGAGGAAGTAGGCCCAGCCCAGAGGGCGCAGCTCGCTCGCGAAGGCGACGAGCAGCCCGAGCGTCACGACGCAATAGCTCAGGTTCAGCCCAGCGATGGTCCGAAGCGCCCCGGGCGCGGGCCGGTCCTGGCCGAAGCGCGAGAACGAAAACGCCGCGAAGCCCACGGCCGCCGCCCCGAGCGCGCGGAGCACGGGCAGGGGCAGCCCGATCCTCTCCTGCACGAGCGGAAGCAGGAGACCGACGGAGGTGGCCGTGACGATGGCGCCGACGCCGTCCCAGAGGAACATCGTCCTCACCGTGCGGGGCAAGCCGGGCACACCGAGGCCCTAGGGGCGCTCGCGGCCGGCGGCTCCCCTTGACCGCGGATGAGGACCGTCTGCAGGGTACGAAGCGTGAGCGACCTGATCCTGACGTCCACGCAGAACGGCGTCACCACCCTGACCATGAACGACCCGCGGCGCCTGAACGGCTGGACGCGGGAGACGATGGACGAGCTCGCGGCGGCCTTCGCGCGCGCGTCCGAGGACGAGGGCACGAAAGCGCTCGTGCTCACGGGCACGGATCCCTACTACAGCGCCGGCGTGAACCTCTCGGGGACCATCCAGCTCACGCACCCGCGGACGCTTCGCGACGGGATCATCGAGAGCAACGAGGCGCTCTTCAATCTCTTCCTCGACTTCGACAAGCCGATCCTCGCGGCCATGAACGGCCCGGCGATCGGCGCTCCGGTCACCTCCGCGACGCTCTGCGATGCCATCGTGGCCTCGGAGAACGCGACCTTTTCGACGCCCTTCGCACGCCTCGGCGTCACCCCCGAGGGGTGCTCGAGCGTGCACCTCCCGCGGCTCATCGGCGCCGAGAGTGCGGAGCGCATGCTCGGCAAGGAAGGGTGGAAGCCCACGGCCGCGGAGGCCCTCGAGGTGGGCTTCGTGAACGAGGTCGTGGCGCACGACGCGCTCCTCGGGCGAGCTCAGGCGCTCGCCGAGGAGTGGGTGGCGGCCGGCCGGACGCGTAGCTTCCGGGCCGGTGCGACGCGCGAGGAGCTGAAGGCGATCAACGCCCGCGAGTCTGAAGCCCTCGGGAACGCCTTCCTCGCGCCGAAGTTCCTCATGGGCCAGTACCGCTTCCTGAAGAGCAAGAAGAAGTACGGGCCGGCGCTCACCTTCCTCGGGCTGCGCGTGACCCGTCCGGCCTGGTCGCTGCTTCTCTGAGCTCGCGAGCGGCTCGCGCTCAGCGTGCTTCGAGCTCTCCGCTCAGCTTGAGAAAGTAGGAGCGGCCCGGCCGCTGCACGCCAAAGAAGTCGAAAACGCGCGCGTCGCCCACGTTCTGGACCTCGAACGTCAGCGTGATCTCTGCGGGTCGTGCAATCCCGTACGAGGCGAACACGCCGTAGACCACCTGCCGGTCCACGGTGG